>JAFGIF010000215.1 GCA_016929755.1 Deltaproteobacteria bacterium
CAATGACGGGGGAGATAGATTTCTGACGCCGGTGGTTCAATCACTCCATGGCCCAAAAAAGACTACACATGAACTTTACAGGATGCTGCGCAGGATTTCCCCGGACAAGATACCTTTGAAAGAGGTAAGGCAAGCTTTTGATGCAGCCTTGTCGTTTAAAGCCCGTTCACAGGATCAGCAGCGAGATATCTACGATAAAGAAAAAATGGACTCCGACGGGATCAGCGTGGTCCTTTTGGGCAGGCCCTATACGATCCTTTCTCCCGCCATGAATAAAGGCATAATCGATATCTTTGCGGCCAAGGGCATTAAAACCTTTTTCCAGGACATGCTCTCGTATGCTCAAGATGATATTGCAGAAATCAAGCCTTTGCTGGACGAACTGCACTGGCACTATGCCGCTGAAATTTTAAAAGCGGCCGAAGTTACAGCCATGACAAAGGGCGTTTATCCGGTACTGATTACCTCTTTCCATTGTGCCCCTGATTCGTTTGTTATTGACTATTTCAAGCAGATCATGAATTCGCATGAAAAACCGTATCTGATTCTGCAACTGGATGAGCACGATTCGAATGTGGGTTATGAGACCAGGATCGAGGCAGCTATCCGGGCATTCCGCAATCACAGCGGAACCGCACAAGACATTAAACCTGTTGTTTGTCCCCCGGTAATTCCAGCCAAATCTCTTGGCGATAAAACAATTATTTTCCCCAAATGGGATTATTCCAGCTGCCCGCTGCTGGTGGCCAGTCTCAAGAGAGAAGGGCTTGATGTCAGGCTGCTGGAAGAAAGTGAAACCAGCATACTGAAAAGCCTGAAGTATAATACCGGGCAGTGTATTCCCCTGAGCATCCTGGCCCAGGAATTCATTGATTACATGGAGACGTACAATCTCGATCCAGCCAGGTGTGTTATGTGGATGGGCAAGGCCGAAATAGCCTGTAACCTGAAAATGATTCCGCACTGCATTAAAGGTGTCTTGAATGCATATGGCAATGGCATGGAAAAGGCCGAAGTATACCATGCCGATTTTTCCATGATGGATATATCGCTCAGGGCCACTCTGAATGGATACCTGGCCTTTATGTTCGGAGGGATGTTGCGCAGGATCAGCTGCAAGATCCGGCCATACGAGATTGAAAAAGGAACGACTGACAGGGTGGTAGATGAAAGCATCCGGATGCTATCTAAAGCATTTGAAGGGGGGTTCTCCAAGGAACGCGCTATCATCGAGGTTGTGGAGAAGTTTCAAAATATTACAGTGCGGGCAGAGCCGCGGCCCAAAGTGGCGATATTCGGGGATCTGTACGTAAGAGATAATGATTTATCCAACCAGGGTCTGGTAAATTTTATTGAGGAAAACGGCGGAGAAGTTATAACTACCCCATACAGCGATTATATGAAAATGATTGCGGACCCATATTTCAGAAAGTGGATGCTGGAAGGGAAATATCTGTATACCATTATATCAAAGTCAGTGCTGAAAACCTTGCTAAGGCTGGAAAAGCGGTACTACAGCCATTTTCAGCGTATTCTGATGGAACCGGAACATGTCTATACTGATAATGCGGAGGAGATTCTTGCTCGTTTTCATATGGTTTCCGAGCATACCGGTGAATCAATGGACAACATTCTCAAGACCCACTACATCAAGAAATATTACCCAGATGTAGCACTTTTTATCCAGACAAGCCCGGCATTCTGCTGCCCGTCTCTGGTGACAGAGGCCATGTCAAAAGAAATTGAAAACTACACCGGGGTGCCGGTTGTCAGCATTACCTACGACGGAACCTGCAGTAGCAAGAACCAGGCGATTATTCCGTATTTGAAGTACCCCAAGAGCAAACAATAGATGCTGATGGAAGGAACGTTGCCTTGGTTTTCCGAAAGTAAATCGGTCGCTTTGTTAGTCGATGGTACTGGCCGTATTATCTCAAAGGCATACTAATGGTCATACATTCATTGCAGCAACTATAGAGCGAACAACAGCAAGGCTGGGGGTATCCTCAGGCATTTTGGTTAATGGAATACCCTGAAAATCATAGGTATGTATAATTTCATCTTCCGGAATCCATCCAAGTAAATTCATTGATATGGAATTCAGGATCGTTTGGACTTCATCTTCACTGCGTACCCTGTTTAGAACAAGGCCGATGCTGCCGGCAGTTACTGCATTGTTGTCGCGAGCTACATGTTGAATAGTCGATACCACCTGTATTCCCTTGAGCGATGTGTCGGAAATCAGAATCAGATCATCCACGCTCGACAACACTCTTCTGTTGATCTGTTCGACACCGGCTTCGCCATCGATCAAGACGATATCAAAACCATGCGAGAGAGACTCGATAATGTCTTTTAGAAGATCATTGACTCTACAATAACAACCTTCAGTTTCAGGCCTTCCGATTGCCAGCAGGGCAACGTTGGATGATTCAGCAAGAGCATCAAAAAGTTCATAGTCAAGCAGATCGAGTACCTCTGATTTATCGTATGAATTGCCTGCTTTAACTTGAGAAATGAGTTTGTTGCGTATGTCGTCAACTGTTTTTTCAACTTTCATTCCTAAAGCCATAGCAAGACCGACAGCCGGGTCGGCATCTACAGCCAAAATTTTTAGATTCTGCATTTCTGCAAATATTTTTACCATCATGGTGGACAACGATGTTTTACCAACTCCGCCCTTTCCACATATTGCAATTCTTCTGGGTTTAGTATTTATTGAATTTTCCATTGGTTACCTCGAGAACCCAAACAGCCTGGTTTTTTGGATTAACAATTCCATTACATACACCATTATACTTGATACAATTACAATTAAGGAATGATGTTGAATTATCGTATTCAATTCAAACCCATTTCCGTAAGCGGCAGATATTATCTGCGCTGTATTAATGTACTCTATTCATCTGAAATTATCTATAAGAATGCTCTGAGTATATTGAGATGATACATGTTTTCTGAAATCTATTTCCTTAATCTTTTCGATTTTCTACATCCCGGCTCTTTGAGGAATCGCTGTTGAATGAGGTGCTGTATCGTATGATATTTTTTTTCAGTGCAGAACCCCGTTTACAACGCGGCGTTCCGCACTCTCTTTTCGAACTATTATTGAAGCCACCTCTAACCTTCAATTGTGATAAAATCTTAAATACTATATAATATATTCTTCCCGATCTCTGCCTTTTTTGTTTCCGGCTATGTCTGGTTGGGTTAATAGCTGCTTTTCAGATCAAAGGAGGACATTGAAAGATGTCACATGCCTATAATGTTTCTGCTTCGGTGGATTTCGATCGCAAGTTCAGTATCATTGCATTCGGCTTATTGATTGCGGTAATAATTTTCTCAACTTACCTGCATCATTTTCAACCACATATATTAAATGTCCCCAGCAATACAAATGTTGCTTCATGGAAAATGACACCAATTGAGCATACCTGGATCTATGACAGGATGAATGCGGCTGAACTGGAAAAAGTCAAAACCCAAGGCATCCCGGGAACGGATTTCTTTACCATGCTGGTGTATCTCGGATTATCGCTTTTCGGCACATACTTGTGTTTTTCGCATGCAAAAAAACACTACAGCTACAGAATGGCCGCTCTCTTTTTGATCGGTTCTTTTATCTTTACCGGTCTGCAGGAGACATTGATGATTTTGTCCGGTCGTTTCTGGATGGGGGGAGGGCAGATAGATCCGAATGTATGGGGTTCTTATTGGTTTCCCCAAGGCCTGCTGTGGTTTTTCGAAACACCCGTATGGGTCTGTCTCTGCTGGTTTATAATTGCGTACAGCTGTGTGTGGGTCGCAAAGCAGGTTTTTCCTGCTTTGCCGTTATGGTCACGAGCCCTTATCGGAGGTCTGACAGCCATGGTGATTGATTTATGGGAAGATCCGGTGTTGACCTCTCCGGAACACATGAAATGGATATGGGCAAAAGGGGATCATATCGGCATTTTAGGGATTCCTCACGGCAATTTTTTAGGATGGTTCTTTTTGATTTTCTGGTTTGTAATTTTATGGGAAAAGTATCTGCCTCTTTGTGAAAAGAGAAGGGGTGCGGGCAAAGGAACGCTTGCCTTTGTCGGTTTGATCTTGATTTCAAATATTATCGTGCTGGCCATTTTGATCATCGAGGGCCACATCATGATCCGGGTATTCCCGCAGGGACTTCATATACCTCCATTGAGCTGGGATTGGTAACTTTTAAAAGCAGGCAGACAATAAAAGGAGCACCCGATAATAATGATTTTCAAAGCTGATATGTATGTGAAGTCGGAAAAGGAATTAGGCAAAAAGTTTACGATTGTTGCCTTCGGTCTTCTGATGTTGGTCATAGTCTTTTCCACCTACCTGCACCATTTTCAACCTCACGTATTGAAAGTTCCCAGCGTGACGGATGTCTCTACCTGGCGTAATCCCTCATTTGAACAGACCAATATCTACGAGAGGATGACCGATGCTGAAATTGAAAAAATGAGGGCAGATGGGATTCCGGGGCGGGGTTTGTTGCCGGTGATATTCGATTCCCAAGGTGATTTAACAGCCTTTTTGTTTGCATCACTGTGCTTTTTACATGCACGCAGGCATTTCGGGCAATGGATGGCATCATGCTTTTTGATTGGATCGTTCATTTTTACCGGTCTGCAGGAATCCATTGCAATTTTATTGGGTAGATTTACTGCCGGAGCGGCCTATGTCGATGCTGCCCAGCATGTTACCTATGGCACATATTTTTTCTGTAAAGGATCTTTGTGGTTCATTGAAACACCGGTTGCCGTTTGTCTTTCATGGTTCTGGATTGCCTATGCCTGTGTATGGATAGCCAGAAAGGTCTTTCCCAAGATGAGTCTGCTGGCGAGAGCGGCAATCGGAGGGCTTATCGCATTGAATATCGATTTATGGCTAGACCCGGTGGCCACATCACCTGAATTTATGCAATGGGTCTGGGCCAGGGGAGACCAGATCAGGATACTGGGTATAAATCACAGCAATTTTGTCGGCTGGTTTATTCTGATTTTCTGGTTTGCAATAATTTGGGAATGGCTCCCGCGTCTTGCAGACAGGATGGGGCGTTTTAAAGCATCGTTTGCTTTTATAACAATTATTCTGGTTTCTGATATGGGAATGCTGATTTATTTGATATTGCATAATACGATAATTGTTGCTGGACTGCTTTCGTTGCTGGGTAAGTCAGATATCTATTTTCCACAGGGATGGTAATAATCCTTTGAGCTTAAAGAAGAAAGCGTTACATATTATTTCGAAAGGAGCGGGTTATGTGGAGTAAGATATGGAAAAATCGGGTCGAGTTTTATCCTTATGCGTCGATATACCTTTTCTGGTTTCTGGGTTCTTTTGTGAGTTCGCTCAGGGTGCAGAACCGTCCGGGAATCGTGGCATTGGGGTTGATAACAATTCCTTCCATTCTGCTGATAACCATTGCCACCATAAAGACGTATCGGAAGCTTCCCGGGGAGTTGCGGCACTCTGGCGTTTGTGATGCAGATGATGTCGGGTGAAATTACGGGGACAGAGTTTTGAACATGTTATACAAATAATAAAGGGGTGGTAATTGATTGTACCCAAATGTAAAATAAGGGTTTTTGAAATCTATGGGAACAAATGAATAACAAAGTATACATGAAAGAAGGAGGGTGTTATGCATAATGCTGCATTGGGCCGGGGGATATATATTTATGCCATATTACTGTTACTATTAAATATAGCGGCATTGATTGTTGCGTTATTTTTTGTGGATATGGAGACATTCAAACAGGCCTCGTATTATCCAAAGTTTTTTGCAACGCTGGGTGCATTGTTTGTTCTGGAGCTTGTAGTATTTGTTGTTTGGAATGCATGTGTTGCTTACGGATGGAAACGGAGCCTGCTGGTACTTGTTCTGGCTTTTGTAATAGCAACTGTTTCCGAAATCCTGGGGGTTAATTATGGCCTTATATTCGGAAGCTACCACTACACCGGTATTCTGGGTTTTGAACTGTGGGGATTTCCGGTTTTAGTGGGGGTGACATGGGCAAGTATTCTGTATATTACATATTGTCTTACCGATATTTTGATCCCTGCCCGGATAATAAAAACATCATCAATTTTACAAAAGTTACCTGTTTACTTGGCACTGTCGATGGTTGCTGCATTCGCCACTACTGCCTGGGATATGTTGATTGATCCAATCGCTGTTGACCAGGGCTGGTGGGTATGGGATAAAGGCGGATCGTATATGCCTTATATAGAAAACGGAGTTCCTGTCCAGAACTTTGTTGGTTGGTGGGGCGTGTCTTTCATCTGTCAGATTATTTTTCGCTTTATTCTGAATACCGATCCTCAACCCCGTCGATCTTTATATCTTTCAGTATACTCCCCGGGTCTGTTGTATTTCAGTATGTTCCTGACGGCTTTTGGTGCTGCAACAATATTTACACAACGGCCGGGGGTGGCTCTGACAGGCATGATGGGTATGGGTTTTTTCGTTGCCCTTACTATTGCAAAGCTGCTTTCTGTGAAACAAGGTATCGAAATCAGGATTAACAGTCAATAAAACACATTTTCATTGACTGTTATATTTTAAGACTAGATTTTTGATGAGAGGATTCTTAAGGCTTTTAATGGGTTTTTTACCGGGAATTTCAGACCCATCCAGAGAAGATCCGCATAGTTTATTTTCCCGGAAGTTAAATCAAGGTATGCCTCGGCAAATTCTCTATGATGCTTAAGGGCTTTAAAATACGGATCAGGCAAGTTGTAGATAAACTTTGCAATAAGGTATGCCTTTTGAAGTTCACTGATAATCGTTTTTTTCATCATCGACCGGTATGTTCGAGATGGGTTATTTGAAATCAAAGCTTGTGCCGCATGGGCTCCGCTTAAAATTGCGTGA
>JAFGIF010000216.1 GCA_016929755.1 Deltaproteobacteria bacterium
TCGGTTCTTTGAGGATAGTCGTATCCGGTTTTTGAAACGGCTCTTGTTTCCATAGAATAACTATTTCCAATTCATCCCCTTATAGAAGCTCCAAATCCTGGTCAAACTCTCAGGCGGTCCAGTTGAAGCATATTTCTCTTATGCGCCAGCATATCCAAGACAAAACGATACCCATAAGGATTTAAGCAAACGTTCTTCAGCAAACGAGATGAACACTACCTTACATATAGGCCAGAAATTGAGTTGATTTGGTGATCATCTGAAAAAAATTTTCTTCCGTACCGCAAAAACTTTCTCGCGGTCGGTATACAGTAGTGAGCAGGCGGAAAAGGTAATCAGATTTTTTCCGCTATCAAAACGTCTGTCGTTTTCTTTGGGTGAGAGCGTTGGTTTAAACTGCATCACTCAATGTGGACCTGTTTTTAACATAGGCTTTGAAATGTATCATTCAAACAAATTTTGGTCAAAATAGGTCCAACGCTCGCTGGTGTGAGGAAAGGAGGAAAAAACATGATGAGTAAGTGCAAAGTATTTGGTATAGTAAGCCTTTTAGTTCTTATTTCTCTGGGATCAGTGTCTTGGGTATACAGGAATACAGTAACTGTCATCACTTGCACTGATAATCCAAATAGGAGGCACTTATGAAAATATACACTCGACATTTAGCTTTAACGTTCCTTTTAATGCTTCTCTTTAGCTCAAATTTAAATGCACAATGTAGGGTTCAAGGGGTGAACAGAACCTATACAAGTTCGAATAAGGTAAAATTTCAGGTACAATATTATATTTCCCCCTCTTGTCCCAAACCGTGTTTTATTAGTACCTATATTCCAAACAAAACCAATCAGAGTTCATCTTTTCGCTATATCCCTGCTGGGCGACTTTCTGCTGGTGTTCCCAAAGGGCAACACCATTTCTCTGATAATATTAGCTTTGAAGCTGAATATCTTGGTTCTCAATCATACACAAGTTCAACTCTTGAAGTCGTAATCTATGATGAAGATCACAACCTTTGCTCATCGGTAATAAATTGGGGCCAAACCTGGAGAAAATCACCATATTCTAGAACCTACAGCTATATGGGAAATTATCCCGGAGATCGAGAAAACGGATGGAGTGATAACCTTCAGGGGGTAACACAGGATAGTGATAATTGGTTTTTCACTCAGAAAGAAAGATTATGGAAGTTTCCGATTACACATCATTTAGGAGAAAAGGTGACCACAGCAGATCTTACGAGAGGAATACTCAAAAAGAGCATTCCTTCTTTATTGAAAAGTGAGGGATACGATCACTTCGGCGATCTGGACTTTTACCGAGGCATCTTGCTTGTACCGATGGAAGGGAGGACTCCTATAATAGTTGCTGTGTTCAAAGCCTCAAATCTTGAATACCTGGGATATGTAGAATTAACAGAACAAAAGAAAGCGGGATGGTGTGCCGTGAATCCCATAGATGGCTACTTGTACTCTTCCAACAGTCTGGTCAAGGCAAGTGATCCTATTTATAAGTATCGTGTCAACTGGGATCGTGTGGCAAGTGGACAGCTTCCCCAATCGCCTGGAACCGCTAACTCCCATGATGCAGCTAGTGCCAGGTTAGAGCGTGTGGGTAAGCTCAAACTCTTCGACGAGTTTGGGGATTCGCTAGAACTAAAAACGATGCAAGGAGGAGTTTTTTCTCACTCCGGTTGTTTATATCTCGTCAATGGGTATTGTTGTGGACAAAGTACCAGGAATACAGGAGTTATGGTTTTTGATAGTGAGAATGGCAGAAGGGTGGCACACTCTACAAATGGATCCAGAGACTTTAACTTTGAATACCATCCAGGGTCTTACTGCGGACCTGGAGAGTTTAACTGTAGAGAAGAGCCCGAAGGGATAACAATATGGGATTTGGATTCAGATCGTCGGGCCCCACAGATCAGTGGACAGCTCCACGTTATTATGATTGATAACATGGGTGGAGGAGATGACGATTTATATTTCAAACATTACAGAATACATGAAGAGTAACTCACAATTCCTATTAACGAAGTAAGTGAGATTAATCTTCTATGGATTAAAGATCTTTCCAAGATAGGGATATTCTCTATTTCCAAAAACGTATTGGCCGGCTTTTTCCATTTACAGGCTTGTGTTTGATGATCCACTACAAGATTTATACGATTTAGGACAAATCGCATAAATTTCGCCTAAGTCGTAGCAAATCACTAAGGAGGATATTAAGATGTCTTATACACTCATACTCAAGACGCTTGTTTGCCATGTCACTGAAGATGATACTGGGTCTGACGAAACCTATCTCAAAGTCAATGGAAAAACCTTTTGGGGCCCCCATGACATGAATAATGGACACATTTATCATCTGGATAAACTCATTAAGGTGTCCGAAGAAGGTGATATAAAGATTCAACTCTATGACGAAGATGCGGGTTGGTTGATAGACCCTGATGATTATCTGGGAACCGCTACATTAAAACCTGAACCTGGTGAGCGCATGTCTATCTTCCGGAAAGACGAGTGTTTCTACTCCTTGTTCTATTCAATTGAAAAGGAGGGAGTGCCGGCAGAGCTTGAGATTGTGAAACCAAGTCTGGGGAATCCTTTTGTTTGCAAACCCGATGCTCTTTTTCCATTTACAATCACTGTAGCAACTCGAAGCCAGTTAGGCGACATCAAAGAGGCGATACAGCAAATGGCGACGTCAGTAATTTTGGAAGATGCGGAAACCGGAGAAAAATGGGGGTGCCTGGCAGCAGCGATCCAACCGAGCGCTATTATACCGAAGCGACAAGAGTATCGAAAACTGAGAGCTGAGCTAAACCAACAACCTGACCGGTTTCCCCGTACTAATGCAGAGTTTAAAGCGGGCTGTGGCATCGTTACCGACTTTCAAATGTGTATTTTGCCCTTCGCAACTAAAGAACAACTAGCTGGAGCACGAGGATGGCCGAAAATGTTCAACTTACATCTGGGCGATAAGGTTGTCCGTAACTGCATTTTTGCTTCTGAAACATTGATAGAGAAAAATAGCTTCAAATTTCTTCAGGTAACTGATACACATGTCACTGTTTTTTATGATACACTCACCAGTCATATCCGAAACTATCCCAACATATCTGAAGAAACCCGAAAAAAAATGCTGCGGGCGTATCGCAACCCAAATGATCATCTAAGAGCAATTATCCGTTACGCCAATGAGGAGAAGATCGACTTCATGGTGATTACAGGCGATCTAGTTAACTGGGTATCCGACGGCTTTCTTCAATATAAACCACGAGAGCATACAAATTTTCGCAAATTTTACGATATAATTACCGGGGCAGATGGCATAGGCGAACGATTACGCTGTCCAGTCTTTACGATCGCCGGCAATCACGATTTTTATCCTTTTAGAATACCACTTCGGTTTGAAGTTTCGGGGATTACAGATCTTGACAAAGAGCTCAAGCCTACTGGCCTCAAAGAATACATTGATATTCTGGAAGATATGGGGAAATACTATGGGACTCCAGTATATGGAACACTTCAGGATATTCCTTCAACTTCCGCTTATACATTGCTGATAAACATCTACCCCCAATTTTTTCAATATTTAATGGAACTCTCTTACGACGTCAGTTATTCGGTTGAGATTGGAAAGCATACCCTGGTTTTTTTGAATACCGGAGCCGAAAGAGGAGGCCCAACAGGAGGACAACTCAGCAAAAGGGAACTAGCTGAAGGTTACGCATTGGGATCCTACAATGACTACATACAAGATGGTCCGCATTGCCAGGGATTCAGTGATGAGGATGCACGCATCCTGAAGGATGTCATGAGGCAGCAAGATAATACGAGTGGATTAACACTTATTTTCACGCATGCCCCTTTAGTTAATTTGGAGGGCAATCCTGATAAAGATTTACACGTGGTGTTCGAAGACAATCATCAGAAAACGAAATCCCCACCTCCATATAATGAAATAACCACATTTTTTCACGAATTAGAACCCGCTGTCTTAGTTCCTCCTTCCGTGTACGTCCCAGTCCCTCCCCTCGGGTATTGGCCTATATTGAAATCACGAGGTTACTCTCAAGGTGAAACTCGTTACTTTTATTGCTTTCCTCAGAATTGGTCTAAACAACAACAGCGAGATGACCTCATTGATTTTAATTGTGCCTTTGGAGAAGGTTTCGGTGAGGTTCTGCAAGTTATTACAGGAACTCATCCTGATATACACCATTACAGAGCCAATATCATTGTTTTTTCCGGTCACACTCACCATATTGCCGAATATCGAGCTACAGGTCCTCAACAACTAGAGCAGAATGGACCTTGCATTTTTACTGAAAATTACTCTGGTAGCGCCGCATGGACCAAATTACCAGAAGGAAACAAATCATTACAATTACCCCAGAACCAAGCTGATATTGGGGGTTGGCGAAGGCACTATGCTCCACTGCTGCTTATCTCTGGAGGGTTAAAAGGCAAGAATTATCCGCAGTTTCGCGAGATTCATGTGGAAGGAACCGGGCTACATGCCGGAGTCAAAACCTTGAAAATGAAACGCATTGCACGTTGGGAAGGCAGCAAAATAATCCAGCTCCGTTCCTCTCGAGGCAGTGGTGATTATATGTTTGCACAGGATAGCCAACATGATATCTCCATGGCTATAGCTCAAGGTGCATATAATAATCTAAAAACGGTATTTGAACTTGTCGAATTAGGAGGTAGCAAAGTTGCTCTCATAGCCAGTAATGGGCAATATGTGCGTGCAAAAGACGGTGGCGGAGGTGGGTTAATCCCTGATCGTTCTCAAATTCGCAGCCATGAAACCTTTAAGCTTATCAAACACCACGGAGGGGGAGTTTCACTTCAAGCCCATGATGGACACTATGTGCGGTCCACTAACGACAGCAAACTTGTTGTGGACAGTTCTCATATCAGCGAATGGGAGACATTTCTACTAATCGATGGAGCAAAGATATTTGAATCATAAAGAGATCTAGCTTATTAAAAATATGAGCGTTGTTTAACAAGCTTCAGAAAACTGACCCATCAGGCTGTGGAAACCCTTCAACACGCGAGCTCTGAAGCGATTCATCAGGTGACGAGGAACGATACGGAAGGAAGGTTTCGGTATGCAGACTACTTGTTCAATGATGCTGAATAATGCTATAGGAGAATGAGACAGCCACCCCCAACAGTCTGATGAGATCGTCTTTCTTGGCGTAACCTTTACCTTTTACTGAGGAGGATAACATTTATCATATATCGTCAGTGGTGCAAGCTTTAATGGTTTTCCGGTTTCTTTTATGTTAAAGATTGTTATAAAATTTTGCCTGAAGTGTATATTGACTTTTTAAGAAAGTTCCTGTCCCTCCGGCTTGCACAATGGAGCGTGCAACGAGATAATTTCCTGCACATCGTACCCCACCGGCTCCATCTATCACCGATCTATGGAATGGTTATGTAATTTGGGTCAATCTAACCACTTCTTTACCATAGATGTTACGTCATAAAACTTCTTTTCTCCCCAAGCAGAATGCCCTGGATAATAGTCACTTAGGTCATTCGTAAATGGAGGCGAAAAATGAAATTCAGGTTCACCAACATTAAACATGACCATAGAGTCTGCCAGGAATTTGGCTCCCTTCCCATTCACATCATCATTACAGTCATCTCAGAAGAAGTTATTACGTTCCAGTTTTTTTACAGGAGACCTTTTTCTCGCTCCGACGCTCTGCGTCGGAATGTGGAATATGCCGATCTGCGGCAATGGATGCGGAGCGTCCAGAAAAAACGTCACCACGCCGGGGCGTGGTGACGA
>JAFGIF010000217.1 GCA_016929755.1 Deltaproteobacteria bacterium
CATAAATAATCAGTCTGGAGGTGGTACAATGGATTATTCTCTAAGTGAAGAGCAGAACATACTAAAGAAATCAGCTCATGATTTCCTGGCGAAAGAATGCCCCAAGGATTTAGTCAGGAAATTAGAAGAAAGCTATAAGGGTTATTCCACTGAATTGTGGCAAAAAATGGCCGAACTGGGATGGATGGGTCTGACCATTCCCGAAGAATATGGGGGAAGCGGAGGCTCATTTTTGGATTTGATAATTTTATTTGAGGAGATTGGATATAATATTGTTCCCGGCCCATTTCTTTCCACGGTTTTGTTTGGATGCATGCCGATTGTAGCCGCAGGAAGCGAAACACAGAAGAAAAAGCTTTTACCCGGGATCGCCAGTGGGGAGTTAATCATTACCATGGCTCTGACAGAGCCTGAGGCCTCCTATAGAGCATCCTCAATTAAAGTTAGAGCGAATGTTGTTGAAAATGAATACGTAATCAATGGCACAAAACTTTTTGTCCCTGATGCAAACAATGCCGATTATTTGCTTTGTGTAGCACGAACCGGCAAAGAAGAGTATCCTGAAAAAGGGCTCACCATCTTCATTGTTGATGCCGGGGATCCCGGAATCAAACTGACACCTCTCAAAACTCTCAGTGGTGACAAGCAATCGGAAGTTGAATTCAGAAATGTTCGAGTGAAAAAAACCGATATCCTGGGTGGTTTGGACTCAGGTTGGCCAATTGCACAGGATACACTGCAAAAAGCATCGATTGCGCTATGTGCCCAAATGATCGGCGGAGCTCAGGCTGTAATGGATATGAGCCTGGAATATGCAAAACAACGCACACAGTTTAACCATCCGATTGGAAGTTTTCAGGCAATACAGCATCATTTTGCCAATATGTGGGCGGATATCAATGGTTCAAAGTATCTATTGTATAGAGCGGCCTGGAAAATCAGTGTAGGTCTTCCGGCCGGCATTGAAGTTGCCATGGCCAAATCCCGGGTCGGGGCTGCCTACAGGCGGGTCACAATTTTAGGGCACCAGATCTTTGGAGGCATTGGCTTCACCAGGGAACATGATTTGCATCTGTATCATAAACGATCAATTACATCGGACTCAACCTGGGGTAATTCATATTACCAAAATCAAATCGTTGCAGACGAACTAGGTCTCTAGGGTGATAGAGATTTAAAATAAAACAAGTTAACAGCCTTTTGCATTTTGATCAAAAAAAACCAATCAAGGAGTATTAACAATGGCAGAAAATCTTGTAACCTATACAGTCGAAGACTCGGTAGCAGTGGTAACGATCGCTCATCCTCCGGTAAATTCCCTCAACGTAGATGTAACAAACGGGTTATCAACCGTTTTCGCTGAACTGGAGGAAAACAAAAAAGTTGGCGCCGTGGTAATAACCGGCGGCGGAGAAAAGGCCTTTATTGCCGGCGCAGACATACGGATGTTTAAAGACCTGATCGGTAAAAGAGAGCAGATACTGGCAGGAGCTCTAGCCATGCAGCAATGTTTTACCAATATTGAAAACTCCGACAAACTGATCATTGCGGCCATTAACGGCCTGGCTTTGGGAGGCGGATGCGAACTGGCTGTGGCCTGCGATATCCGCATTGCAGCCGAAAATGCGGTGATCGGAGTTCCTGAAGTAAAGCTCGGTATTATCCCAGGCGCCGGCGGTACCCAGCGCCTGGCCCGGCTGTTGGGCAAAGGCAAGGCCAAAATGATGGTGCTGGGCGGGGGCTTTTTCAATGCTCAGGACGCCTTCAATCTGGGTTTGGTTGAAAAAGTAGTCCCTGTCGGTCAGGCCCTGGATGAAGCAAAAAAAATGGCTCGGGAATTCCTGAGCGGCGGTCCTCTGGCGATACGCAATGCAAAAAAAGCCATTAATGAAGGTCTCGATATGACTCTTGAAGACGGTCTTGTTCATGAAGCCGAACTTGTGGCCGATCTATTCATGAGCGAAGATGTGAAAGAAGGGATTGAAGCATTTTTTGGAAAACGCCCTCCGGTATTTCAGGGCAAATAGGTTTTTAATTCATCATCAAACAGGTATACCCTGATTTGTCTTTGGAAAGTTCTTTAATTCGTCAGTCAAAGCAAATCCTTGGTCAAACAGCCCGATTGATAAAATGATTTAAGGAGGAAGGTATGGATAAAGAATTAGAAAAAAATCTTATTCAGAGACTTGCCATCGGAGACGGTTTTCGACGCAGTGCTTCTCGTGTGCCCAATAAGATAGCGCTGATTGAGAGAAGGGGTGAAAAAGATCTGAGGATTACTTATAAAGAGTTCAATGACCAATTGAACCGTTTTGTATGGGCCATGAGGGAGCTTGGATTAAAGAAAGGTGACAAGGTGGCTTGCCTTGGACCAAACTCTATTGAATTTGCAACGGTTTTGTACGGAACTCCCAAAGGGGGTTTTATATTTGTTCCTGTGAACTTTTTCCTTCCACCAGAGGGAATACTGCATATTCTCGACTCGGCTCAAGTAAAGGTGTTTATTTTTGATGATGCATTTCTTCCCACAATATTGCAGGTGATCGATGCCAAACCAAAAACCGTGGAACATTATATTGCTATGCCAATAGCCCAGGAGAAACTGCCTGATAATACAAAAATTCACAATTTTCATGAAATTCTCGACAGGCAATCATCTGCAGAAATAGACGATGTTATAATATCGGAAAGGGACATTGCTGAAATCTCCTATACCAGTGGTGCCACCGCTGCTCCAAAAGGTGCCATAATTTCACATTTATCGACATATATATCAGCCTTGCAGACCCTGATCGAAATGGCGCCGCATTTAAATCAAAATGCTATTATAGGTCTAATGGCGCTACCAATTTTTCATTGTGGAGCACGGACACATGTTACCAGTGGTTTATTCATTGGAGCTACCGTTGTATTATTCAGAAACTTCGAACCCATCGAGATTCTTGAAGGCATAGAGAGAGAAAAAATCAATCTTTTGGGAGGACTTCCCATGATGTGGCGAGGTTTATTTTTCCACCCTGATTTTAATAAGTATGATATCTCGTCTGTGACCTCCGGCATTTATGGCATGGCGCCAATGGATGAAAAGACCTTGGAATTCCTGGTTAAAGATCATGGTATAGATCTTTACCTGAATAGTGG
>JAFGIF010000218.1 GCA_016929755.1 Deltaproteobacteria bacterium
ATTGACATTTACCTGGATTCTTGTCAGAGACAGGACTCTGTGCTAGAAGTCAGACATAATGTTCCATTATAGGAGGAGAATGTATGTCCGGTCATAATAAGTGGAGTTCTATCAAACATAAGAAAGGCGCTGCCGATGCCAAGCGAGGCAAAATTTTCAGCCGACTGATCAAAGAAATCACGGTTGGAGCCCGCATGGGCGGTGGAGATGTCGACGGTAATGCCCGCCTCAGGACGGCTGTTGCCGCAGCCAAGGCCGCCAATATGCCCAAAGATAATATAGATCGAGCCATCAAAAAAGGGACCGGGGAGCTGGAGGGATATACCCTTGAAGAGTCCTTGTACGAAGGCTACGGACCGGGGGGGGTTGCAATTCTGGTCAACGTGTTGACAGATAATAAAAACAGGACCGTGGCAGACATCCGCCATATCTTCACCAAATACAACGGAAACCTGGGGGAGACAGGTTGTGTGAACTGGATGTTCGAGAAAAAAGGCTATGCATCCGTCGATAAAGAAGTGATCGATGAAGATACTCTGTATGATATTGTCCTTGATGCCGGTGCTGAAGATATCACCGAACAGGGAGATGCCTTCGAAATTCTGTCCGCGCCTGAAGATATCGAGGTCCTCAGGGAAGCCTTGGAGAAAAACAATATTACCTATAATTCACTCGAAGTCCAGATGATCCCCCAGACCAATGTCAAACTGACCGGAAAGCATGCGCAGCAGGCCCTCAAACTGCTCGATGCCCTCGAGGACCTTGAAGACGTTCAGTCTATATCGTCAAATTTTGATATTGATGATGAAGAATTGGCTCAGTTGCAAGGATAATGATTATTTGTGGGGTTGATCCGGGAACACGGGCTACAGGCTATGGAATCCTGGAATTGCAACTAAACGGCAGCGCCGAGTATATCATTCACGGTACCATTCGTCCAAGAGCCAAGGATCTGCCTGGTAGACTGAAACAAATCTACCTGGAATTACTTCAGGTATTCGAGCATTTCAAGCCGCAGGAGGTTGCGGTGGAATCTTCTTTTTACGCCAAGAATGCCCAGACCGCCATGAAACTCGGCCAGGTGCGCGGTGTGATCATTCTGGCCGCCACTTTACATGATATACCTGTCTTTGAATACACACCCACCGAAATCAAGAGCGCCACCTGCGGTTATGGTCATGCAGGCAAAGACCAGGTCAGTTCCATGGTGAGTACTCTTTTGAATCTACCCCAGGGGCTTATAGTTTCGAGAGACGCCACCGATGCTTTGGCGGTTAGCGTGTGTCACACGTCGTCGCGTCGAATGAAAGGTGTCATGTTATGATCAGCATGTTGTGTGGTGAAGTAGTGCATATGACAAACAGTCAGATCACTCTTATGGTTTCCGGCGTGGGTTATCTGGTGCACGTGCCGACAGGGACGGAACACCAGCTTGCATGCGGGCAGGAGGTTACGATCTATACCAGACTGATTTCGCGCGAAGACTCGATGGATCTTTATGGATTCCTTGATCCGCGTCAACGCGAAATCTTTGCCCTGTTGCTCAATGTCTCGGGAGTGGGCCCGAAGACTGCCCTCAATATTGTTTCCTGCATCGAACCAAGCCGGTTTCTGGATGAGGTGGTTTGCGAGAATGTTGCCTATCTCTCGACACTGCCCGGCATAGGCAAAAAAAGTGCCCAGCGTATTGTGCTGGAACTGAAAGAGCGTATCGCCAAACAGTATAAAGTTGAGGGCAGAGTTAAGGGAGGCAACATGCTGGAAGACGCCGTATCCGCCCTGGTGGCGCTCGGTTATTCTGAAAATGTAGCCAGATCGGCAGCCGGCATTATTCAGGCTGATAATGTCGAGGATCTCATAAGACGTTCGCTCAAGGAGCTGATGTGATGAGGGAAGAGCTTGAAGGCAACTCCCAGGGCAAGGGTGAGACTGAATTCGAATCCCATATCAGACCGCGTTCCTTACGCGAGTATGTGGGCCAGGATGCATTGAAACAGAATCTTGAAGTATTCATCAAGGCCGCCAAAACCCGTACGGAAGCACTGGATCACTGCCTGTTTTATGGTCCTCCCGGTCTGGGAAAGACAACCCTGGCCTATATCATTGCCAATGAACTGGAAGTAAATCTGCGTATCACAAGCGGACCTGCTGTAGAAAAATCCGGAGATCTGGCGGCGATTCTGACTAATCTTGAAGCGCATGATGTGCTGTTTATCGATGAGATACACAGGTTGGGGAAGGCTATCGAAGAGATTTTATATCCGGCCATGGAGGATTTCAAACTGGATATCGTCATCGGCCAAGGACCTTCTGCACGCTCGATAAGGATCGATCTGAATCCGTTCACTCTGGTGGCAGCAACAACCAGGGCCGGAATGATAACCTCTCCGCTCAGGGACCGTTTCGGTATCATGGGGCATCTTGAATTCTACAGCGAGAACGAATTGCAGCAGATTATCAAACGATCAGCCGGAATTCTCAATATTGCCGCAGATGGCGAAGGCCTTTTTGAGATTGCCAGACGTTCGCGCGGGACGCCGCGTATAGCCAACAGGCTACTGCGGCGGGTAAGAGATTTTGCCGAGGTCATGGGTGACGGCCGGATAGAACCGGAAATTGCAGATATTGCTCTGGGCAGGCTGGATATCGATAAGACAGGACTCGATCGCATGGACAAAAGGATTATGGGGACCATGGATGAGTATTTCTCCGGAGGTCCGGTGGGAATTGATTCCCTGGCCGCATCATTGGGAGAAGACAAGGACACAATAGAAGATGTATATGAGCCCTATCTTATCCAGAACGGCTACATCAAACGGACCCCGCGCGGCAGGCAGCTCACGCCAAAAGCCTTCAAGGCGTTGGGGAAAAAACTCCTGAAACATCAGATAGAGATATTCTCGGATGAGTAATTCCACTTCTATGGCCGTAATCGGGCCAATGTTTCAACACGTGCTTATACGTCGGCGTAATATAATCCTTATCTATTGCAAGATGTGCCTATCTTGCGCTAGGTGTAATTATATCGAATAGTTAATCTTGAGGTAATGATTGAAGACACTTCTGCTTGATATTGACGAGACCGTCTACCCAAAGAACCAAGGACCGATTGTCCTGGTAAACAAACGGATTGAAAACTATGTCATGTCCTGCTGCAATATCAGACAGGATGAGGCCCGGGCATTGCGCAGAGAATATGCAGCAAGATACGGATTCACCATGGGCGGGCTCATGCGACATTATGGTGTTGATCCGCATAAGTATCTGAAAGATGTCCACGATGTGCCTGTTGAGGATCTGCTTGGGCCTGATACCAGGCTCAGAAAGGTGCTAAGTGAACTGCCGATGGAGGTTATCGCCTTTTCCAATGCTCCACGGGAGTATGTGATGCGCGTGCTTAAAGCCCTTGGTGTGGCGGATTTGTTTAGTGACCTTTTCACGCTTGAATTCATGGATTTTGTTCCCAAGCCGAAATCCTATCCATACAAGAAGGCTTTGCAGCAATATACACGACTGGCTGATGAATGTGTTGTGGTGGATAATCACCCTGCAAATGTAAAGACTGCAATAGATCTGGGAATGAAGGGATTTCTGGTTGGTGACGACGATGGTATGGGCGCTTTTTTTACTATACCGGATATTTATGCAATAAACAGGATCTTAGATGAGTTTGTTTAAACAGATACCAAGGAGTTGTATATGAAGGTGTTGGTTACCGGAGCAGCAGGATTTATCGGATTCCACCTTGCGAACAGGCTGCTTCATGAAAAACATGAAGTAGTTGGCATTGACAACCTCAATGAATATTACGATCCTAAGTTGAAACGTGACAGGCTGGCGATCCTTAAGGAGAACCCCGGATTCACATTTAATCTGATTGATCTGGAAGATAGACAGCGTATGCCGGAGCTGTTTCTCAATGCGGGCTACGATGTAGTGGTGCACCTCGCAGCACAGGCAGGTGTGCGCTACAGTATAGAAAATCCCTTTGCCTATATTGATGCAAATCTGGTAGGATTCACAAATATTCTCGAGGGATGCAGGGCAGCCAAAGTGCCGCATCTGGTTTATGCTTCATCCAGTTCAGTATACGGTGCCAATACGTTGATGCCGTTTTCGGTGAACCACAATGTAGATCATCCTGTTTCGCTCTATGCGGCAACCAAGAAGGCCAATGAGTTGATGGCTCATGCATATGCAAGCCTCTATGGTCTGGCATGCACGGGTCTGCGTTTTTTCACGGTATACGGGCCCTGGGGCAGGCCTGACATGGCCCTGTTTAAGTTTGCCAAGTCAATTCTGGAGGGGTCTGCAATCGATGTTTACAATAACGGAAACATGAAGCGCGACTTTACCTTTATCGATGACATTGTTGAAGGTGTTACCAGAATCATGAAGGTTGTCCCGCAGGCGGACCTGTCGTGGAATAGCGAACACCCGGACCCGGCAACCAGTTATGCTCCCTACCGGCTCTACAATATCGGAGGCTCAAATCCGGTTGACCTGATGCGATTCATCGAATTGCTGGAGGATGCCCTTGGAAAAAAGGCCAGGAAAAATTTGCTGCCGTTGCAGATGGGAGATGTTGTAGCCACTTGTGCCGATGTCCATGATCTGGAAGCGCAAATCGATTTCCGGCCGAGGGTAACCATAAAAGAAGGAATACAGTATTTCGTGAATTGGTTCCGTTCGTACTACAGTGTCTGATTTATCCTGGCGAGCACATTCTCAGAAGGTAGATCCATTTCAAGAATATATTTCAGAATTTTATCCTGATAACGCTCTGAACCACCGGTAAATTCGATGCCAAGCTGGGTTTTTTCGAGAACATCTTCATTGCGTACCGATCTGACGATGCCGGAGGTTTCAATCAGCCCGGTAGGCAGAGCTATCCTGATTATAGGCAGGTGCATGCCTTCGATGATGGGTGTTGCATCATTCAGTACCTCAACCCCCATTCCTTCAATGCTTATGTCCCATATAAAGACCCCCACTTGTTGCGAGTTGATCGGATGGAGGATGCTGGCAGTAATGGGGTTTTCTCCGGTGACAAAATATCTGAGCACGCTGCGGCGGCTGATCCACTGGAGTTGTTCGGGCCAGCTGGTTTCAACAATGTTTTTGACCTGATCGAGAATCTTTGCCGTAAACAGTATGACATGTACCCCCTTGAAAAGATAGAAAGGATAGATTGTACCGATTTTAGGCTGAAACGGCAGGCGGAAGGTCGAAATCCTGACAATACGCAAGACCATGTTGTTATTCTGGGGCCTGAGATAGAAAAATTCCGTCGGAATGGCTTTGTGTTTATTGATCATGAGTATATCACCGAACCCGCGTGACCATTTTTTGGTTTCTTCGAATATGCGATGGATCTCGTCCTTTTCAGTGATCAGTTTGATTGATTTTTCATCGCGTTTATTTAGTTCGGTATAAGCCTGTATCGGGGTATCGGCTGGTGAAAAATCGATACCTGCCCTGGATGGTACTCCGGTTCCTAGATAGGCTATTGTGCCCTGAATGGAAGTGGCAATAACATCCCCATGTTTTTCAAGGGTTTCGATAAAAATATTTTTACCTTCATGCAGGAGTGAGAATCCGTCGGTGACCAGTACGCCCATTCCCCCGATTGAAATATCGAGGATAGGCAGTTTGAGATTCTGTGATCCAATACGAACATTGGCAAATAGTTCCTGCCGATTAAGCGTTCTTTGTCGTTTGTTTTCTCGCTTTTCCATTACAGGTATAATCGGAAAGCAGGGTAGAAAAACTTTAATAAACTCTGCAACAATTATCCCTCCAACTTGTTGATTCAAACTTTTAAAAACAATGCATTTATGATTTCTCCTACTTCTTCCGGTATGGTTTAAAGCAATTACATGATTCATCCATGATATAGATCCACCTGAAGGCAAATAAAATCGAGACTTCAAGTGGATTTATTCAAAAACAATCGCCTGCTTGTGTGAGTGCCGGATGTTCTTTTGATGGAAATATGATTGGGTATTGACAATCAACAGCGAAATTCCTACTGATAAGAGAAGCTTAATAAAAGGAGCAACGCTATGCCCATCTATGAATATATCTGCAAAGACTGTGGAGAAGATTTTGAAGCGCTTGTCTATCTGTCTTCGAATAAGAAACCGGAGTGTCCCAAGTGCAGGGGCACCAACCTCAATAAAAAAATATCAAGGATAGCATCCGGCAAGTCGGAGTGCGGTTCCTGTACTTCCACCTCCTGCGGTTCCGGCGGCTTCAGTTGAGGCTAAAGCACATAGCCCGGTCTGGGCTATTCAAAAGGATTTTCCAGTATAATTGTTTGTTCGCGCTTTGGTCCAACAGAGATGATGGGCGCTTGTACTCCAAGAGTTTCTTTTATGTAACCGATATATGCTTTGCAATTTGGAGGCAGATCATCATACGACCGGACTGATGAAATATTCTCCTCCCAGCCCGGCAGTTCATCATATACTAGGTCAAGATCAGGGTGCATCATGAGATCGGCCGGCATGTTTTCCATGATGGTCTCTCCGGATTTATAAGCGGTTGCGACTTTAATTGTTTCAAGGCCTGAAAGTACATCCAGTTTTGTAAGAGCCAGGTGGGTAATGGAGCTTAGTCTGATTGATTGTCTTAGGACTACTAGATCGAGCCAGCCGCAGCGCCTGGGTCTGCCGGTTGTTGCGCCGTATTCTCCCCCGAATGCTCTAAGTCTTTCGCCCAGTTCATCATTGATTTCGGTAGGGAAGGGGCCTTCGCCCACTCTCGTAGTGTAGGCCTTGCAGATACCGAGAACTTTGTCTATATGGTTCGGACCGAGACCGGCTCCAACGCAGGCCTGTCCTGATACGGTGTTCGAAGAGGTGACATAGGGATACGTGCCGTGATCCATGTCGAGCATTCCACCCTGGGCACCTTCAAAGAGTAAATCTTTGCTGTTTTTGGTAGCGTTGTGAATTACCACAGAGGTGTCGGTGACAAATGGTTTGAGTCTTGTTCCTAACTTAGTGTATTTTTCAAAAACACATTGTTTATCGATAGTTTTGGCCCCAAGGATCTTGGTCATGTATGCATGTTTTTCATCGCATATATTGTCGAGTTGTTTTTTAAGCATGTCTTCATGAATAAGATCGATCATCCTGATGCCGGTCCGTCGTGTTTTATCTTCATAGGCCGGTCCGATCCCGCGTCCGGTTGTACCGATCCTCTGGATGTCTCTGGCATGGTCGATAATCTTGTGGTAGGGCATGATGACATGTGCCCTGTCGCTGATGACGAGATTCTCGGGGCTTACCATATAACCCTTGTTTTGAAGATCTTCAATTTCCATAAGAAGAACTTCAGGGTCGATAACAACTCCGTTACCGATGATGCACAGCTTTCCTTTGTGTAGAATGCCTGAGGGGATCAAGTGCAGAATTATTTTTTCATCTCCAATGACCAGTGTGTGGCCTGCATTGTTGCCACCCTGGAAGCGAATAATAAGGTTGGCTTTTTCCGTAAGGAGATCTACGACCTTCCCTTTGCCTTCATCACCCCATTGGGTGCCGATTACGATGACGTTTGCCATGGTTCGTCTCCTTTTTTAGCCAGTAACTGATTAAATAACCACCTCTTGCACGGATATCGCATTAGGTACTTTCCTTACCTTTTCTAGCACTTCATCGGATATCTCATTATCAAGATTAATAATAATAATAGCAGTTCCCTGTTGTTGATCTCTGCCTAAGAAGAGCCGGGCTATATTGATATTGGCCTTCCCCAGCGTTGTTCCTACATTGCCCACTGTGCCGGGTTTATCCTTGTTGTAAATGACGAGCATGTAGCCCTCTGGTATTATCTCGATGGGATAATTGTCGATTTGAACAATTCTCAAGTCTCCCTGTTTAAAAACAGAACCTGCGAGATACCGGGTGCCGGTATCAAGCGTGAGCGTGACCTCCAGCATATTGTTGTAAATCTTTTCCTGGGAAGAGTGCGACTTGATGATATCAATGCCTCGTTCTTTTACCAGCACCGGGGCGTTAACATAGTTGGCATCATCCACGAAAACTGAGAGTAATCCTTTGAGCAGTGCTATTGTTATCGGTTCAGTCTCAAGAGTTGCGGCTTCGCCTGTATAGTTAATGTTGATTTTCTGAACTCTTCCGGATATTACTTGGCCGATAAATGAGCCCATTTTTTCTGCTAGGTCTATATAGGGCTTCATTTTCGGCAGCATTTCAGGTCCAACCGAGGGCGCGTTTAAGGCATTTCTGATAACACCGTCATTGAGATAGTCCACGATTTGTTCGGCCACCGCAATCGCTACATTTTCCTGTGCTTCCGTGGTGGATGCACCCAGATGAGGAGTGCAGATCACCTTGGGATGGCCTATCAGATCCCAGTTTTCCGGCGGTTCTTTTTCATATACATCTATTGCCGCTCCGGCGACTTTTCCCGAATTGAGGGCTTTCATCAGGGCCTTTTCATCCACTATGCCGCCCCGGGCACAGTTGAGTATCATGACTCCGTCTTTCATCTTATCAAAGGCTTCTTCCCCTACGAGCCCCTTGGTCTCCTTTGAAAGTGGAGTATGAACCGTAATATAATCAGAGCGGGCATAAATTTGATCGAGATCGACCAGCTCTATCCCCTGTTTTTCAGCCAAATCCTTGGTTATGAAAGGATCATACACAATAACATTCATCTGGAGACCCTGGGCACGCGACGAGACAATTGAGCCAACCCTTCCCATACCGATGATTCCAAGCGTTTTGTTGAACACTTCCCTGCCGGAAAAGAGCTTTTTCTCCCATTTATGACTTTTCATGGATGCAGTTGCCTGGGGAATATTACGTGAAAGAGACATAAGCATGGAGATGGTGTGTTCACCGGTAGTGATGGTATTGCCTCCGGGAGTGTTCATGACCACGATGCCCTGTTTGCTTGCTGCATTGATATCGATATTATCAACACCTGCACCTGCACGACCGATGACCTTCATCTTTTTGGCGGCAGAAATGATATCAGCAGTAGCCTTGGTGGCAGAGCGGACCACTAGGCCGTCGTACTTGCCGATGATTTTTTTGAGTTCTTCGGGTTTTAACCCAATGTTTACATCTACTTCAAAACCGCCTTTTTTGAGTATTTCTACGCCTTTTTCAGACAATTTATCGCTTACAAGGACCTTCAATTCAACCCTCCCATTTTGTTATAAATTCAAACCCGCAGCACTTTTAACAAATGGATATGAGCGTGTCAACAACATACCGGCTTCGAAAAGGGGCTTGGATTTCATATTATAGGTTGATTGTCCTGGTTATATTCCCGAGTCGACTCAACAAAGGTTTTATGATACGTCTATGCATAATTAACAACTGGAGACATTGAGCATGGTTGTTGCGGAAGAGGATCTTGTGTGTGCCCAATGCGGCAGGAATGCCTCAATAGTTTACTGCGACGGATGCGGCATACC
>JAFGIF010000219.1 GCA_016929755.1 Deltaproteobacteria bacterium
ATCAGGCCTTCTTTGGTCATAGCTTTCCGGATCGGTCGGTTCATGTTGGTTTCGAACCGCAAATCCCTGTTTGTTAGAATTCCAACCAGCTTACCTTCCACGGTAATTGGTACGCCGGAGATTCGGTAATGCTTCATACGCTCTAACGCTTCACCGATTTTCTGATCCGGACTCATGGTAATCGGATCGACGATCATGCCGCTTTCAGATTTCTTTACCTTATCCACTTCCAGGGCCTGCATTTCGGACAGCATGTTTTTGTGAATAATTCCAATACCTCCCTCGCGGGCCATTTCAATAGCTGTTCTTGCCTCAGTCACGGTATCCATGGCTGCGCTCAGCAGGGGTATATTCAATCTTATGGTTCTGGTCAAATGGGTAGTAATATCAACCTCGTTCGGTAACACATTCGACTTGGCCGGTAAGAGTAAGACGTCATCAAATGTCAAGGCTTCTTCAACAATCTTGTCCATTGTCGCTCCTTTAAGGCATGCTGTATTCGATTCGGATTAAACGGCCGTGTCCAATCCCTATGGACTGTCCTAACGGAAGCGGACTGTAGCTGGCAATCAACTGTTTCATGCTTTCCAGTAAACTGACGTTTTTTTTCGGCCTGACTATGCGCACTCTGCCGGTGAGACCGGCTCTTTGTTTGGCATCTTCGAGGCTTTCATCGAATCCGCCCAGCTTGTCAATCAATCCCAGAGCCAAGGCCTGCTTTCCGGAAAAAACCCGTCCATCCGAATACTCCCTGACCTTTGATTCCGGGATAGAACGGCTGAACGATACAGCCTCGACAAACTGCTCGTGAATATCGGCTGCCAGGGATTTGAAATAAGCGTATTCATCATCTTTCATGGGTCGAAAGGGTGTACCTGCATCCTTCATCTTACCGCTCGTGATACTCTGCCCCTTAACTCCCAGTTTCTGCAAACCTTCACTCACATCGATAAACTCCATAACAACCCCGATACTTCCGGTAACAGTACCGGGCAAAGCAAATATCGTGTCAGCAGCGCAGGCGATATAATAGGCGCCCGATGCGCCCAAAGAGGCCAGGGAGGCTATCACCGGTTTGGTCTGCTTTAACCTGCCAAGAGCTCCGTAGATCTCCTGTGAGGGACCGACCCGGCCTCCAGGACTGTCAAGCCTGATTATTACTGCTTTGACCTGATCGTCATCTTCATATTCTTTTATAGTCTCCAGGTATTCCATAGACTGTGAGATAACGCCATCTATCTCCAGTAATCCTATAGCCGGAGTGAGGGCTTTATCCACCAGCCTTGCACCCCAGAAACCAACAACAACGACAACAACTGTAATAATTATCCACTTCGTCTTTTTCTTCATAATCTTCGAAAGTTACTACATCAGACTTGCATCAATGATTGTATAACCAAAAGTATACCAGCAAATAGATGAAAATAATAGATATATTATCTATATGCAGAACAATCCGCTTCGATCCTTTTACCAGGGAGCCGGAGAGAAAAATACCGGACATGAGAATCCCGGCTCCCAATGTCACCAGTTGAGAATCACTGATTGTGGCATACATTGATCCCCTGTAAAAAATATCCGCCAAGGCAATAATCGTGAGATTCATCATGTTCGACCCGAAAATATTGCCGGTGGCCATGCTGATGTTGCCCAAACTCAGCAGCCTCAAGGTGACTACCAATTCCGGCAGAGATGTAGCTGCCGCCATAAAAAGAGACCCGACAAAAGTCGACGTCAGATTTGTCTGATTGGCAATATCATTACATACATCGGCAAGCAATACACCAGCGGCTACCACAAGCGTGCCAAACACGACGAGTAAGATTATATTTCGAACCAGGCTGCGCTTCGGACCCGTTCTGACGGATAAGAGCAAATCATTCGATTCACCGCCTTGCTGTGAATACAGCCACATTCCTATCAGATAGAAGCCCACGATCAGCAAATCACTCAAGATCGAACTGGTCTTGACTCCCAGCATGTACATCCCAATGAGCATAACCATAAATGCACTCAGGCTTATACTCAGATAGGCGGGGAAGTTGGAGTGCCATTTCCACCCGTCAGATGGAATACGCGAGCTGAAAACAAGAATAACGGCCGAAAGAATTGCGAGATTAAACAAATTGGACCCGAAAATATTACCCACACCAAGATCAGGATTGTCCTTGAATAAAACTGCCGAAAGGGTCCCGATCAGTTCGGGCAGAGAGGTTATGACACCAAGGATGAGGGCCCCGATGAAACCCTTACTGAGCCCGGTTAGATCTGCAGTCTCATCCGCCAAGTCACTTAAATATCTTCCGCTAAAGAAGATAACAACAGCAGCTATAACAAAATGTGACCACATAATTGCATGTTATTCTTTATCCTTATTCTCGCGGAGTTCTTTTAATAAATCTCCAAGATTGGTGGCCACTTTATCAACGGGTTTTTCCTGCATGATTTTCCGCTCATGACGTTCTTCGAGTGCTTTGATCGACAGACCGATCTTCTTGCTGTCAGAATTCACTCGCAGCACTGTAGCCTCAACCTCCTGGCCGACCTCGAGCACATCCGAGAGTGAATCTATCTTATCCCGGCTGACTTCGGAAATGTGAATCATACCTTCCACACCCTGCCTGATTTCAACGAACGCTCCGAAATCGGTGATGCTGGTAATTTTTCCTTTAATCAAACTGCCGACAGGATTCTCATTGGCCACCTGTGTCCATGGATCGGGTTCGAGCTGTTTGATACCAAGGGAAAACTTCTCTGTCTCAGGGTCAATAATCAGAACCTTGGCCTGAACCACGTCTCCCTTCTTGAAAAGTTCTCTGGGATTCTTGGTCTTAGGGTCCCAGGAAATATCTGAAACATGGATCAGACCATCCACGTCTATCTCGTCATCAATGCTTACGAATACACCAAAGTCGGTTACATTCTTGACCCTGGCCTCAACAACGGCACCTACAGGGTAGTATTCCTTGATCTGTTCCCATGGGTTGGGCAATGTCTGTTTCAGACCCAGGGATATGCGCCGGTGATCCTGATCCACGCCAAGCACCATCACATCGACTTCCTGACCGTCCTGGACAATGGACGAGGGATGCCTGACCCTCTTTGTCCAGAACATCTCTGAAATGTGAACCAGGCCTTCGACGCCTTCTTCAAGTTCAACGAAGGCTCCATAATTGGTAATGGAAGTAACAGTGCCCTTGATCTTTTTGCCGATGGGATACCTGTATTCAATGCCCTCCCACGGATCCGGCTGTAACTGTTTGAGTCCAAGAGAAATTTTCTCGGTTTCCGGGTCGAATTCGATAACTTTAACCTTTAGCTCCTGACCCGACCTGACTCTTTCATGGGAATCTTTCAGCTTACCCCAGGACATATCGGTAATATGCAACAGTCCGTCAATGCCACCGATATCCACAAAAGCCCCGTAAGAGGTAATATTCTTTACAGTACCGTCAATAACGTCCCCTTTAGACAAAGTGGAGAGCATTTGTTTCTTTTGCTCTTCTCTCTGTTTTTCAAGAACTTCCTTGTGGCTTACGACAACATTGTTCTTTTTACGGTTATATTTAATAACCGCAACCCCGATTTCAGAACCGACCATCTTATCCAGGTTAGACTCCGAAAGAGGGTTGATACTCGCGTGTGAACTTGGCATAAAAGTCGGTATGCCGATATCTACAGTCAGGCCGCCCTTGATCCGCTCGACCACTTTGCCCGTAAGGTATGTGCTGTCCTGATAGGCATTGATAATATCCTGCCAGACCTTTACCCGTTGAGCTTTTTCCCTGCTAAGCCTGATGATTCCTTTGGACGAATTTATGCTCTCGACCAGCACTTCAACCTGGTCGCCTACTTTCGTACTGATATTTCCATCTTTATCGATGAATTCCTTGAGTGGAGCCTGTCCTTCATTCTTACGACCGATATCTATCATTATGTATTCAGAGCCAATCTGGACAACAGTTCCAGTCACAACTGAGCCAGATGAAATACGTTTATCCAAAGTTTCTTCATACAACTCTTCGAGGTTCTTCTCTTCTGAGTTCTCCTCCTTTATTTGACCATTGGAGTTTTGGCCTGTAGTAACTTCTTCAGCGCTAAACATTTTACTTTACCCCCATCCATCATTCCTTTTTCCTTACAAGTTGGCCTCCTATACAATATAGGCCCGTAAAACACAAGACTTTAATAGAAATGCACGACCGGCCTAGGTATCAGGGTATTTAACAGCTAAAATTAACAGCTAAAATTAATCGGCATTATGCTTGAATATCAGTCTAAAGGATTCTTCTTCTTTTTGAGCATTGAACCGGGATCTTTCAAGGCCTTATCCAATTCGCTAAAGATACTGTCCTTGTCCTTCTTTTTTCCCAATGATTCCTCTATCTCTTTCAGACGGGAAGTCTGCTGGTGTTTGAATTTTGTGATTTCATCCTCGATGCCCTTCTTATCGGTTTGACGGGGTAATTCCTCGATTTTGCCGTGGTCGAGCACAAAAAATCGTTGTTCAGCCCCACTGGTTGCAACACCAATGATATTATGATCTTCAAGAAACCGCGAGATACGTGATAATTCCTCTTGTGAAATCCCCAGAAGCTCAGAGAAATCTTTCAGGGCCGGCGGCCTGCCGTTAAGGTGTTCTAAAACCCGGAGACCTGCAACAAAAAGATGCGCCTGTTCATACATCCCACCTTTAATCATGCTGGAAATCTATCGCAATTTTGGGTATTATGCAACTAAGATTCAAGTATAGTCTTGACATCTCCGATATATCACAAGAGAGTCAAGGGAAATTGTAAAGGAGGATCCGCATTGAAAAAAATTACGCCAATAATGATCGGGCTTATCGCATTGATGTTTGTCTTTTCCTCTTCGTGGGCTGAACAGAAAGTGCATATTGTACAGGAAGGAGATACGCTCTGGGATATTTCTCAGATGTATCTCAAAACACCTTGGAAATGGCCTCTGGTATGGGCCAATAACCAGGAAATCACCAATCCTCATCTTATCTATCCGAATGACAGAGTCATTATTTCACGCGAAAATGGGAAAATCAAGATAACCATTGTTCCAGCCCAGGAAGTGGCAGAATCCGAACCTGAGGTTTATTCGCCGCAGGAAATAGCAAAAGTCAAAGAAAAAAGTATTGTCGTATCTCCTCAGGTCTCGACTCTGATTTACAGCCCAACCATTCTTGAAGGCAGCGGCGAAGTCATTGGAAAACAGGACGGGGGAAGCATCGCCTCTGTAAACGATATTATCCTGCTTTCAATGAGAACGGATGTTATACCTCAACAGGGACTTACCATTGCCGCCAAGGTCAAAGAAATCAAAAAAAACAAAACCATTGTCGGCTATCTATACAAAATCGTTGCCATGGCCAAAGTAACCGACGTGCAGTCGGGGATTACCAAAGCCGAACTCACCTATGGCAATCAGGAAGTCGAACAAGGGCAAATAATTTTTGATGATCTTGCAGCTATCAAACCGCTTTCACTGGACATATCCGAGCCGAGTTTTACTGCTGAAGGTCGTATTTTAGCGCTTCATGGCGGATTAACCAAAGCATCCGAGATGGACATCGTCATAATAGACCTTGGGAAATCAAATGGAATACAGGATGGCGCCCTTTTAGGCATTTACAAGGAAATACCGGTCGAGGAAAAGAAAACCTCAGTACGTAACTATGAAGGACTGGCTCTTGTTTTACAGACTCTTGAAACCAGCGCGATGGGACTGGTTGTTGATGCAGATGGGCCAATTGAGCAGGGATTTATTGTAGCCCAACCCGAATAAACAGCAGGCCCCGGGGTGGGTGTTGTGCGTTACTCCGGGGTCTTACTTATGAATTTCAATTAAATTATCCAAACCCTTAAAGTCAGCTCGGGTAAATTCAACCGCCATACCTTTAAGGTTCTTTTTATCGGGTTTGGTTAATCTCACCACTCGTCCTTCGCTCCAGACAACCTTACCGAATTCCTGGGCATCCAGACTGGCAATAACATAATCTCCCTGGCCCGGAACGGCTTTGGCTTCTACAAACATGCCGCCCCTGCTGAGGTTCAACACTTGCCCGAGTTGAGAGTTTATTGTCTTACTCCTGAAGGCTACCTGGACTTTTAGATTGATCCTGTAGTGTACACGCTTTTCCTGCATTTCCCTTGCCATACCTCCTTGTACAGTATAAAAATACACGAAATTATATAATTACACCTGTCAAAACGAGAAACATAAACCTTCTTTGTTTTCTACTTTTAGCATTAATCCGGTGGAATCACCACACATATTATTCTGATGTGGCCTTTTGCGGCGTGGACAAAGTTCATCCAGCTTCCCCATTTTTAATATTAACTCTGGAAAAGAAAACAAAGTAATGATGATAAAAGGCGTCGCCGTGAAACGGTGATTTTTTCTGCCTTTTTCAAACCCAATGGTTGCACCGGGAAACGACCGGCTTCCGGAGTTTAAGCAGGCAAAATTAAAGTATCGTGCTTATAATATAATTTTTCAGAATTAAACTTGACATATTATCTACCCTGTGAATAGTAGCCAATTAACACGAGCGAAACAATTGTCTGGAGGACCCAGCATGGATAACAATCATCTCAAGAATCGGCTGGACAAAATGTTTTTCCCCCAATCAATCGCACTTATTGGGGCATCTGACGTGCCTGGCAAATGGGGCAATTTAATCCTTATGTCCGTTCTGGGTGGAGGATATACAGGCAAAATCTATCCCGTAAATCCAAAGAAGGACAGCATTCTGGATATCAAAACCTATCCGATCCTCTCCGACATACCCGACGATATCGACCTCGCCATTATCACGATACCTGCCAGGCTGGTACCCGATGCACTGAAAAATTGCATAAGTAAGGGAATTGATTCAGTTGTCGTGATCAGCTCCGGTTTCAAAGAAACCGGCAGTGAAGGTGCCGAACTCGAAAAAGAAATCTGCCGGATCGCCCGCGAAGGAGACCTGCTCTTCATCGGCCCCAATACCATGGGAATTGCCTCTGCTCACCACCACTTTGAAGCGGTTCCCACTCCCACCGCCGCCAGACCTGGAGGCCTTGCCATCATCTCCCAGAGCGGAAATCTCGGATTGCAGATCATGAAATGGACTGCTCACAAAGATATCGGATTAAGCATCTATGCCGGCACCGGCAACGAAGCGCTACTCAAGGCCAGCGATCTGGTAACCTATCTCGGAAAACTTGATGAGGTAAAGGCCATAGCAATGTATATTGAGGGCATTACAAACGGCCGTGAATTCAGAGAACATGCCAAGATAATAACGAAGAAAAAGCCCATCATCGCGTTGAAGACCGGCAGATCGAAAAGTGGATCCAAGGCGGCCCAATCCCATACCGGATCGATGGCAGGATCGTTTGCGACCTACAGCGCCATGTTCAGACAGACAGGAATCATTCAGGTCAGAACTCCTTCCGAATTGTTGAACGTGGCTGCAGCCATGACCCATTTACCCGTCCCTAAATCAAACCGGGTCGGAATTATGACTATGGGTGGAGGCTGGGGAGTAATTACAGCAGATGAGTGTGAAGATTCCAACCTTGAACTGCCGGCACTATCACAGGAAATTATCAAAGACCTTGACAACCTTCTGCCTGACTACTGGAACCGCAGCAATCCAATAGATGTTGTCGGTGAGGGAGATCCGGACCTGTATCTGCATGTTATCGAGGCTCTGGCAAAATGGGATGAAATAGACTCGGTCATTGCCCTGGGAATTGTGGGAAGGTCCATGTTTATAGAGGACATGATCGAATGCCAGGAAAAAATCGATGGCAAAATTTTCAGTAGAGAGCTGAAATTGTCCATTCTCAAGGACCAGATAAAAACAGAACAACGGATTATTTCCGGTATTGGTCGTATCCAGAAGGAGACAGGCAAGCCTATCCCGGTTGTAGCCCTGACCGAGGGTGGTCTTATCTTGACCGACACTGAATACGGGGGGGTCATAAGCCTTTCCACTCCGGAAGAGGCGGTAAATATACTGGCACACATGGCCCGCTACGGTCAGTATCTAAGTAACTCCAACATATAAAATCTAAATGTCATCGCCGTGAAGATTGATCGCTGAGGCGTAGTTGCCGGATAGAACGCCAGCTACACCTCAGCAATGCATACAAATCCAGTGCAGACACCACTCTACAACAATAACACAACGTTGACACCCTCCCCCCAATAAGATATATCTTCATACATGAAGGTCCTTTATCCAGCACAGGAAATAGCCCAAAGAGTAAAAATACTCGCACAAGAAATCACCAAAACATATAGCGGTTGTGAACTCACTGTGATCGGAAT
>JAFGIF010000220.1 GCA_016929755.1 Deltaproteobacteria bacterium
AAGCATGTGCTCAGGCACCTCAACGCCCATGCTTTTATAGGCAACAAGTCGTGAGAGAAAGCTCGACCTGAGTACCCGCGGTATATCAATATAATCGTAAATAATCGCCTCCTCCTTACCCTCTGCCACCCGTAGAATTCTTCCGATATACTGCTTCAGTCTTCCCGTGAATTTGACCGGAGTTGCCAAAAAAATTGAAGACATGGTTTTCAAATCAAAACCCTCCCCGATCAGTCTTGAGGTGGCTACCAATACCTCCACTCCGCCCTGCTGCAGTTCCCAGACGATCTCTTTTCTGGCTTCCATTGTAATGCTGCCGGTAAGCAAGCGAGCCTTCAGGTTATTATGCTCGGCAATCATGTGATAAAGCTGCTCGCAATGGGCTACCCTGTCCGATAAAACTAGCGCTATTCCCCCTCTGCCGGTGTGCTTAACCACATCCTGAACAATAAGACAGTTACGCCTCTCATCCTCGACCAGCGCGGAAATCATTCCCTGATAATCCTGAGCCGCGTTCAGATAGGTGAATTCGGTATAGCGAACCTCAAGACGTGCTCGCATAATTTTCTTTATCGCCTGCAATTGACGGGCATTTATTTGATGAACTTTGTCTCCCATATAAAAATAGATAATATTCGTAAGATTATCGCTACGATAGGGTGTGGCCGAAAGTCCCAGCATGTATGATGAATTGAAATGGCTCACAACTTCAGTGAATGTTTTCGCCGGAACATGATGACATTCATCAACGATCAGGTGACCAATACGATTGTACAGCTCGCCCTTGCACTTGTAGAGCGAGTTAATAATACCGATTGTGATCTTGGGGCTTGCTTTCATGTTCCCATCACCGATCAACCCGATCTCATGGCGGTCCAGTTCCAAGAATTCTTCCAAGCGTTCCCGCCACTGATACATCAACTCCTTACTGTGAACAATCACGAGCGTGGGCTGCATTCTGCGTTCTATGGCGGCCATGGCCATGATAGTTTTGCCGGATCCCGGCGGGGCCTCAAGCACACCGAACCTGTGTGACAGAATATCTTTGAGCGCCTGCTGCTGAAAAGCGTACAATTCCCCCTGAAAACCGAAACGGATCTCCGGCAGCTTGCAGGTCCGGTCAATAATGGTGTGATCATATCGCACAAGAAGATTCAGCAATCCGTTGATATAACCCCGGGGCAGGATAAAAACACCACTTTGGCGTTGATAATAGGTAAGATACCTAGACTTTGTGTTCTTCCACCTGCCATAGCGTTCAACCTTCTGCCATTGCGGATTGAGCAGGGTCAAATGTCTCTTGATCATTGGGATGACAGAAGCCGGCAAATCCGCCTCCAATACCCTGACTGCATTATCAACGTGAATATTAACTGTCATAGTGCCTGGCCTGCATACCGGTGTAACTCAACCTTAGCAAAGATTCGGCAATCAGTCACTCAGGATATACTTACGCTTTTACAAGACCTTTGTTTTTTTATGCCTGTGATTCAAAACCAGGCAGTATAATTAGGCGAATTGCTTTTTATATTCACATGATGCATAAAATCACTCTGTACAGAATCGCATTTTGATGCTAATAACGCCTTACTCCAAAGATAAAGAGTAAAGAGAAGCTATGTCAGCCCAGGGAAAAATTATTATCGATCAAAGCGTATGCAAGGCCTGCGAGTTGTGTATTTGGATATGCCCTGAAGGGGCCATCGGGATATCGAACGTCCTAAACCCCAAGGGTTATCATCCTGCCGAATTTATCAAGGAGCACTGCAAAGGGTGCACCCTATGCGCCGTTATGTGTCCTGAGGTCGCAATAGAGGTATACCGTGGAAAATAAGATCCTGATGAAAGGCACAGACGCACTCGGAGAGGCAGCCATACGTGCCGGATGTGAGTGTTATTTCGGATACCCGATAACCCCTCAAAATGAAGTCCCGGAATACATGGCACGCAGAATGGGGGAAGAAAATCTGGTTTTCCTGCAGGGCGAAAGCGAAATTGCATCAATCAATATGTTGCTCGGTGCAGCTGCCTCCGGGAAACGTGCAATGACATCGTCATCTTCTCCCGGAATCAGCCTGAAACAGGAGGGACTCTCCTTTATGGCTGCCATGGAGTTGCCGGCCCTAATCGTAAACATTGTCAGGGGAGGTCCGGGGCTGGGAAATATTGCCCCGTCTCAGGGTGATTATTTTCAGGCCACCCGCGGAGGAGGCCATGGGGATTATCGCATACCGGTCTATGCCCCGGCAACTATCCAGGAGGTCTACGATCTTACGATGGAGGCCTTTGATGTGGCTGATATTTTTCGAACACCGGTCATGATACTTGGTGACGGTATGCTGGGTCAGATGGTTGAACCGATTGACATGCACCCGAAAAAAGACCTGGAGATGCCAGCCAAAGACTACATCCTCGATGGTGCCGAGGGCAGGCCTTCACGCATTATGAAATCACTCATTCTCGATGTGCGCGAGATGGAAGAGCACAACTGGAAACTCAAACGTAAATATGACCTGATGCAACAGGAACTGCCCAAACATGAAGAGTTCATGACTGAAGATGCCAAGCTTGTGATTATCGCCTTCGGTACCGCGGCCAGGATTGCCAAGGGAGCGGTAAAACGGGCCCGTAGCGAGGGGCTTCAGGTAGGCCTCCTGCGCCCCATCACACTCTGGCCTTTCCCGGTTGAGGCAATCGAAAAGCTTGCCAACAAGACCAGCCTCTTCCTGGTATTTGAAATGAACACAGGCCAGATGATAGAGGATGTCCGGCTGGCACTTAACGGTAGAGTTGAGTGTGAATTTTATGGCAGACCCGGTGGGGTTGTACCAGCTCCTCAGGAAGTTCAAAGAATCATTGAGCGATACTGGCTGCAAAAGGAGCTCTAGGTGAAAAAAATATATTCCAGACCAAAATGCCTCAAGGATGCGATTTTTCACTACTGTCCCGGGTGTGGCCACTCAATCATACACAGACTCGTCGCTGAACTCATCGATGAAATGGATCTTAGGGGAAAAATTATCTGTATCCCGCCGGCGGGATGCGCAGTCCTGGCCTACAACTATCTTGACATCGATATGTGCGAATCTGCGCATGGCAGAGGCTGCGCGGTTGCTACAGGATTCAAGCGTGCCCAACCCGATAAGCTTGTTTTGACCTACCAGGGTGACGGGGATATGGCAGCAATCGGAACCGCTGAAACTATCCATGCTGCAAACCGGGGCGAGCGGATAACCAGCATTTTCGTAAATAATGCCGTATACGGAATGACCGGCGGTCAAATGGCTCCAACCACGATTCTCGGGCAGAAGACCACAACATCTCCCTTCGGCAGAAGAGAAGCTTTCGAGGGCTATCCCCTGATGATTACCGATTTAATTGCCACAATGAAGGGAGCGGCTTTTGTGGCGCGCAATTCTTTGGCAACGCCTGCCAAAATCAAGGCAACCAAAAAATCTATTAAAAAGGCTTTCGAGGTACAAGAAGCCGGTCTGGGGTATTCCCTGGTCGAGGTCCTTTCTCCATGCCCGACCAACTGGAAACTCTCTCCTATTGAATCATTCAAATACCTAGAAGAGATCATGGAAAAAGAATACCCCTTAAAAATATTCAAAGATATCACCAAGAACAAGGATAGCAACATATGATGTACAAAACTGTAATGAGTGGAATAGGCGGGCAGGGCATCCTGTTTTCCGGTATGTGTCTGGCATGGGCCAGTATGCTCGAAGGACAGCATCTCACCTATCTGCCATCCTATGGTGCTGAAATGCGGGGAGGGGTTACATCCTGCACGATTGCCATATCAGACGAAGAGATCGCCTCGCCGGTTGCATCTTCGCCGGATTCTCTAGTTATCATGGACAATCAATCGCTGCTCAGGCTACAGAATCAGTGTGCCGCGGGTGGGGAAGTATACATCAACACCTGCATGGTATCAGACAGACCGGTAAGGGGAGATATCGAGGTGATAGAAATTCCCGTCAATGACATGGCCAAGGCCAGCGTAGGAGACAGGTATGCAAACATGGTAATGCTGGGAGTATTTGTCGGCCGGACCCATCTGGTAAAACCTGAAACCATCATTGATAATATGGACAAGATTCTCGGGAAAACAAAGGCTAAATTCAAAGACAAAAATATCGAAGCCCTTTGGGTAGGTCTGGACTTTTTCCCAAAGGAGAGCTAAGGCATGGCAATCAAACAATTACGACTTAAGACCCAGAACATCTCAGGAAAACTTTCTCATCTCAGCGATATCCTTGGAGAGCAAGGTGTTAATATCCGCGCCCTGTCCGTCAGACGGGAGTCGCCCGAAATATCATCTATTTGCATCGTGGTCGACGATCCCAAAAAAGCCAAGAACGCCCTTGGCGCCAAGGGCATGGAATTCGAAGAAACCGAGGTTATTGCAGTAGAAATGCCGGATCACCCCGGGGGAATGAATGCGGTACTAAGACCATTGAGAGACGCCCGGATTAACGTAATCGGCATGTATCCATACATTGGAAGGGCATCGGATCCGATTATCGTCATAGAGGTGGACCAGCACAGTGCTGCGATCAGGGTGCTCAAAAATAACTGGGTGAAAATTTGGGATAAGGAAATCTACCGTCTTTGATTCGAGACCTCATTCTGACATAGGCATTTTGCCGTGTAAGCTGTCAGTACATCCGATCTGATCACACACATTCTCCAACTACACTCTTTAGATTTGTCCGACCGGTATATCTCTTAATCTCTTATAAATCCTGAAGCATAAACTGATGCATATTTTTGAGACTGATCTGGCCTACTCTTACCAGGATATCGTATCCGTCGATGGCTGCGGCAGAAATGCCGAAGCCGGCCGGCAAGAACCGGGAAACCCGCCTTCGCGGGAAAAATCTTAAAACAAGCCGGTTAACCCCCTTATTAAGGCCTTTATTCAAATACCTCAGGGATACCACTTTGGATAAATAGCCTCTGGAATTGCTGTTCAAATCCGTATTCTGGTTGTGATTTGTGATTTTATATGCCTCTGTAATAACCTGCATCGAAAACGAAACCATTGCATCGGTATCGTCTATTGGTAAATCATGTAGTACACACAGTGCCAGAATAAGCGTTATGCCCTGATCCAGCATGAGAAAGTTCTCAATACCTAACAGCCAGAAAGAAAGGATAGTCCCGACACCCGGGAAAAATGACGGGCTGTTGACAAAAGCATTCTTCAAAGCCTGACCCTGAGCCATTTCTTCGATAAGATTCTGGCTGACGATCGCCAAGGAGTCGGTTTTGAAATTCCGACGCGTCCTCGCTGCCAGTATTCTGGCTCTTTTCTGGTTTCCCTCGGTAAGATTTCGAACAAGCATCTGAAATTGATCAATCAGTGATTCCAGCATACCTCTCCCAATCCTTTTCAGACTACTATCGCATCTGAAAACTCATTGACATATCTGATTCCTTGATAATATACAAGGTAGGGCTTGAGAGTAAAGGGGTAAGTAATCGAAGACGCGGGGACATTCGTTGGCAGATCATGGAAACATAAGCTGCTAATGCTAATTGATCGCAGCGACAGACCCTCATATATCCCTCTACTCCGATACCATCTAAAAAAGGAGGATGTGGATGGACATACGGTCCATACGGGATTTGGATGTAAAAGATAAAAAAGTCTTGATCCGGGTTGATTTTAATGTACCGCTGGATAATTCATGCGCTATCACCGACGATGCCCGCATTCGTGCGGCCCTGCCGACAATAGTGCACGCAGTTGAAAAAGGGGCCAAAGTTATCCTGATGTCACATCTCGGACGCCCCAAAGGCAAGGTCGTCAAGTCTATGAGCCTTTTGCCCATTGCCCGAAGACTGTCTGAACTGCTCGGAACCAGTGTCAACATGGCACCGGACTGTATCGGTGAAAAGGTTCAGAAAATGGTGGCAGCACTGCAATCCGGTGATGTATTACTACTCGAAAACCTGCGTTTTCATATAGAGGAAGAAAAAAATGATCCCGATTTTGCCAAACAGCTCGCATCGCTGTGCGATCTGTTTGTGAATGATGCATTTGCCACTGCCCACAGAGCACATGCTTCGAACGTCGGGATTTGTTCATATGTCAAGAAAAAATCTGCCGGGTTTTTACTCCAGCGGGAAGTGGAATATATAAACAAGGTCATTAATAATCCTGAAAGACCTCTGGCCGCCCTGGTAGGCGGAGCAAAGGTTTCCGGAAAACTTGAAGTCCTGGAAAACCTTGTAGACACTGTGGATAAGCTGATTATCGGGGGCGGCATGGCCTATACATTTGTCAAGGCGCTGGATCAGAAGATCGGTAAATCCCTGGTCGAAGACGATCTTGTGTCCACAGCCCTTATGATCATGGAAAAAGCCCGAGAGAAAGGAGTCAAGCTCTATTTGCCGGTGGATTGTATATGCGCCCCAAAAGCCGAGCACGGCCAAAAGCCCGAGATAAAAACCATCCAGGAAATACCCTCTGAATTGATGGCCCTCGATATCGGCCCGGCAAGCGTGACCCTTTTTACTGAAGCGCTTGCCGACTGTGCAACCATTGTCTGGAACGGCCCGATGGGAGTGTTTGAAGTCCAGGAGTTTTCCACTGGCACAGCCCAAATGAGCAAGGCTGTTGCCTTGGCTGATGCGGTTACCATCGTAGGAGGCGGAGATACGGATGCGGCTCTTCATAAAAGCGGCATGGCAGACAAGGTTGATTTTGTCTCAACCGCGGGGGGAGCATTCCTTGAAATGCTCGGGGGACGGGCCCTACCCGGTGTGGTAGTCCTCGAAGGCTAAGGAGAAAAATCATGCGCAGAGCTATGCTGGCTGGCAACTGGAAGATGTTCAAAAACGCCCGGGAGGTTGATGCCTTTGCCGACGACTTTATTCCGCTCATTGAAACTGTTCATGACCGAGATATCCTCATTTGCCCTGCCTGCATTTATATTCAACGGCTGATAGAAGCCTTCCGGGAATCACCGGCCAAGGTCGGAGCACAGAATGTTTACTGGGAGGATGCAGGGGCTTATACCGGAGAAATCAGCGCTCCCATGCTGAAATCAATCGGTGCTCAATATGCAATTATTGGTCACTCTGAACGCAGAGAGTATTTCAATGAAACCAATGCGAGCGTTAACAAAAAAATACTGGCCGTACTGAAACATGGCTTGAATCCGATTGTCTGCATCGGGGAGACCCTTGAAGAGCGTGAGAGCCAAAAAGCATTTGATGTAATCGGCCTTCAAATCAGAGAGGGACTTACAGGCCTCGGCATTGATCTCTTGCAGGAAATTGTAATCGCCTACGAACCCGTGTGGGCCATCGGAACCGGCAAGACCGCCACTCCGGACATTGCCCAGGAAGTTCACCACTACATCAGAGATGTTCTGGCAGAACTGTTTGATAATGAATATGCACAAACGATTCGGATCCTCTACGGAGGCAGTGTCAAACCCGAAAATATAGATATTCTGATGGCCCAGCCGGATATTGACGGGGCACTGGTAGGCGGGGCCAGTCTTGATACAAAAACATTTGAAAGGATTGTAAAGTTTCAATAAGGGTGAGATAAATGTATGGGTTCATATTAGCAGTTCATATTTTCGTATCGGTTTTTCTGGTAATCTCAGTCCTGCTCCAGTCAGGAAAAGGTTCCGATATCGGCGCGGTATTCGGAGGCGGCGGCAGTCAGACATTGTTTGGAAGCGCCGGTCCTGCTGATTTTCTCAACAAGGCTACCCGGGTACTGGTTGTAGTCTTCATGCTTACCTCGCTGACTCTCGGATATTTTGCATTCGAACGACCCTCCATGAGTATAATGGAATCGCAGAGTGTGACCCAGGAGGCACCTCCAGAGCAAATGCCGGCACCAGTTGTTCCCCAGAAGACAGAATAAACAGAGGCAGCTATTGAGGGAAAGTCCTTGGGCCTGTCGCTCCCTATTTCAGCCCCGGCCGATGCTGAAGTAGGTAAAACCATGGGCCCGCACTTCCTCGGGATTAAGGATATTCCTGCTGTCAAATATCACCGGGGTTTTCATTAGAGAGTATATTCTGTTTAAATCAGGGCTCTTAAACAGATTCCATTCCGTGATTATGGCCAGCCCGTTTGCCCCTTCCAAAGCCGCATAACTATCCTCTGCATAGATGACACGATCTCCCAGAATACGCTTTGCATTATTGATCCCCTGGGGATCAAAAGCCCTGATTTTGACACCATGCTCAATCAGAATTTCAATAATATCCAGTGCCGGAGATTCCCGTACATCATCGGTCTTGGGTTTGAAGGTCAGCCCCCATACGGCAATCACAACCTCTCGCAAATTCTCGTCTTTATAATAATCCAGGATCTTCTTGGCAACATAGCGTTTCTGCCTCTGGTTGACCCGGGAAGTGGCTTCGCATATTTCCAGATTATGGCCGAGCTTGTTTGAAGTTGCAATCAGGGCCCTGATGTCCTTGGGGAAGCAGGAACCGCCGAATCCGGGACCGGCCAGCAAAAATCGCGGGCCGATCCGTGAATCCGTGCCCATGCCTTCACGTACATGTTCAATATCGGCGCCGAGCTTGTCGCACAGGATGGCCAGCTCATTGATAAATGAGACCTTGGTCGCCAGAAAGGCATTGGAAGCATACTTGGTCAGCTCAGCGCTTCTGATATTCATCACGAGAATCGGATTGTTGCTCGTGCGGATAAAGGGACTGTAGAGTTCCTTGAAAATCTCGGCTGTGCGAACATTATCCGTTCCGATTATCACCCTTTCCGGTCGCATGTAGTCCTGGATTGCATTGCCTTCCTTTAAAAATTCCGGATTTGATACTATATCAAATTCCAGTGATTCCAAACCCCTGGCATCCAATCTCTGCGCTATGATAGACCTGACATCCTCGGCCGTACCTACAGGCACGGTAGATTTGTCCACGATGATCTTATACTCATTGATACAATCTCCAATCTGGGAGGCTACAGCGAGTACCGAGGAAAGATCGGCAGATCCGTCGCTATCTTCCGGAGTTCCCACGCAGATAAAACACAAGAGGCTCTTAGAAATACCCTCCTTGAAATCAGTGGTGAAAAAAAGTCTTTTTTGCTCCGAATTTCGTTCTATCAGATCCTTCAATCCTGGCTCGTAAATAGGAATCTGGCCTGCCTTCAAGAGCGCAATTTTGTCGGTATCCTGATCTACACAAATGACATCATTACCCATTTCAGCGAGACAAGCGCCTGTTACCAAGCCTACATATCCGGTACCGATGATGCAAATCCTCATACATTTCCTCCGCTAGTGCAAATTGACATACATAAGCTGCCATGCTAGTCATTTGCATAACTGAACGTTCTAATCAAGGGAGATTATCAATGTACTGGGATCAAGCAACCGAGACAATGTCCAGAGATCAACTCGAGGAGCTTCAATTAAAGCGTATGAAAGAAACATTGAACCGCGCTGCCAAGGCCCCTTTTTATCAAACCCTAGGTATTGCGGACTATGTCATCAAGGATTTGAGTGACATTCAAAAACTTCCAGTTACAACCAAACAGGATTTGCGTGATGCCTACCCCTATGGGATGGTGTGCACACCTCTGCAAGAGATTATCAGGTTGCACTCGTCATCCGGCACGACAGGAATACCGACTGTAGTATATCACTCCAGGGAAGACATACAAATGTGGACCGAACTGGTAACACGCTGTATGTACATGATCGGAGTACGACCCGACGACGTCTTTCAGAACATGATCGGTTACGGGCTGTTTACCGGAGGTCTCGGCCTGCATTACGGTGCGGAAAGATTAGGATGTCTAACCATTCCTACCGGTCCGGGCAATACCAAGCGGCAACTTAAGTTCATGAAAGAATTTGACGTATCCGTGATCCATGTAATCCCAAGCTATGCCCTGCATCTGGCTGACACCCTGGAAGCTGCTGGAATAAAACCGAAAAAAGAATTCCCCAAGTTGAAAAGTGCAATCCTCGGGGCAGAGCCGCACTCTGAAGAAACCAGGGCCAAGATAGAAGATTTCTTCGGAATCGATGCGTTCAACTCATACGGGCTGTCTGAAATGAATGGCCCGGGCGTTGCCTTTGAATGCCCGCACAAGCAGGGCCTGCATCTGTGGGAAGATGCTTTCTGCTTTGAGATTGTCGACCCTGAAACTCTGAAACCGACATCACCGGGCGAACGGGGAGAACTGATCGTGACCACGCTGACCCGCCAGGCCATGCCTATAATCAGGTATCGAACCAAGGACCTCACTATGCGCATTACGGCCGAGTGTGCCTGCGGCCGGACCCATCAAAGAATTGAAAGAATATCAGGCCGCAGTGATGATATGATGATCTTGAAAGGTGTTAATATCTTTCCGATTCAGATTGAACAGATTCTGATCGGGACTCCCGGAGTAGGGAGGAATTATCAGATTATTCTGGAATCAAAAGGCCATAATGATCATATGATTTTGAAAGTGGAACTTGATCCGAGCATGTTTATTGGTGATATATCCTCTCTCGAAAAATTACGAGCAAAACTCATTCGTGAACTTCATGATGAGATTCTAATTACGCCTGATGTAGATTTGTGTGAACCCGGAAGCATCCCTGTGGCCCAAGGTAAAGCAGTCAGAGTAATAGACAATCGTGAGCTATAGGAGGAAGGATATGGCCCATCAGATCTCACTTTTTGTAGAAAACAAACCCGGAAAACTCGATGCGGTGCTTGCATCCATAATCGGCAAAAAAATTGATATCAAAGCCTTTATGATCGCCAGTGCAGGCAAGTTCGGCGTTATAAAGCTCTTGGTCGACGAACCGTTCAAAGCCCGGGAAATGCTCAAAGATGCAGGCCATGCGGTTGCCCTTGAAGAAGTTGTGGTTGTGGAGATACGCGACATGCCACAAGGCATAAAGGACATTACGGACCTGTTTGCATCAAAAGGAATAAATATCGAAAATGCGTATGGATTCAGTGTTCAGGAAAAACCGAAATCACTGTTTATTATTGAAACAAAGGAACCCTCGAACATTAAAGAAATCGTTACCGCAAAGGGCTTTAAAGTTCTCAGCGACGCTCAAATCTATGCCCTCTGACAGAAATTACTCTTTGGCTTGATCTTCCGACTTCTTGTCTTCAATGTCGCCCTTGGGCTTTTTGGATTCTTCGGGCTCAGTTACGGCTGACTTGAAATTTTTAATCCCTTTGCCCAGTGCTCCGCCCACTTCGGGCAGTTTGCCTGCTCCAAATATCACCAGCACGATCACCAGGATTACGATCAGTTCTGTCATTCCTAATCCACCAATCATGGTTGTCCTCCTTCTCGCTTCTCGATTTAGCATTATCACAACTACATAGCTTAGGCAACAGACGAAAGATGCCCTGATCCTGGACAAGATATCCCACCAATGATAGTATGTATTCCATGCCTTTACAGCACAAACTGCTGATCCTCACCGATCTGGACGGCACCTTGCTGGATTACTTCACCTACTCGATAAATCAGGCCTTGGAATCACTCGAATTACTCCAGGAACTCGATGTTCCGGTTGTAGTCGTCTCAAGTAAGACCAGGGCTGAGATAGAGTATATGCTCAACATATCAAATCTTAGCGGCATTTTTGCCTCTGAAAACGGCAGTGCTGTTTTTATTGCCCATGATCTAGGCCTGAAATTTATTCAGACCAGCTATGTCTCGGGCAGCTTCTCTGTAATTCAACTCGGACAGAGCTATGCTCGGATCATTGACACGATACGCCAGGCCAAGGTTTATTGTGGTGCCGACATTCGCGGATTTGCAGACATGAGCATCAAAGAGGTGGCACGTATTACAGGCCTTGATATCGAAGCTGCCGAAAGAGCCAAACAACGTGAATTTTCCGAGCCTGTCATTTTCAACGGCTCCCGGGAACAGTTGATAAAATTTCAGGACTTTCTGAAAGAATCTGGCCTCTCCTGGCTGATGGGCGGCCGTTTTCTGCACGTGCTTGGGCAGTGCGACAAGGGCTTGGCCGCACAAATCATCATCAATTTATTCACTCTCAATTTTCCCTCTACACCCTGGAAAACCGTAGGATTGGGAGATGGTCCGAATGATATCCCGTTATTGCAAACGGTTGATGTTCCGGTTCTTGTCGCCCGCCCGGATAACAGCTACACTGAGCTGCCAACCGAGCTGAACTCCAGAGTCATAAAGGCCCCCGGGATTGGGCCGGAGGGCTGGAACAATGCTATATTGCAATTGTTAAGAAAGGGAGTTTTGCTATGAGTGATTTTTTCCAAAACGGATACATTGCAACCCTGCATCACATCGGCACGGTTGATCTGGAAATGCTGGAGTCAAAAATCATGAAATATTCACGCTGGAGACCCGTTTCCTTGATACTGCCCAGTCTCTACAGCGAATTGGAGGGAGATGCTCTGCCCCGTATTATCAGCCACCTGAAAAACATAGACTATATTCATCGCATTGTAATCGGCCTGGATAATGCAGACGAAGATCAGTTTGCAAAAGCCCTGGATTTTTTCTCCGTCCTTCCACAGGAGAAAAAGATCATCTGGAATAACGGTCCGAAAATGGAATCGATTTATTCAAAACTATGGAGCGAAGGGCTTCTGGAAGTCTCGGGCGGAAAAGGCCGAAATGTATGGATCTGCATGGGTTTTATTCTGGCCTGTCGTGATACAGAGATAATTGCCCTGCATGATTGCGATATTCTCACCTATGACAGAAATTTACTCGCCAGGATGATATATCCTCTGGTTGATCCAAACATGGAATACGAATATGCCAAAGGGTACTATGCCCGTATAACCGATAAATTTCACGGCAGGGTCACCCGGCTTTTTGTAACGCCCCTGATCCGTGCCCTGCAGTGCATCCTGGGGACAGTTCCATACCTGGATTACCTCAATTCATTCCGCTATCCTCTCTCCGGTGAATTCGCGCTGAATACCGGATTGGCCAAGACAACCAGGATGCCCTCCAACTGGGGCCTTGAAATCGGCATGCTTGGCGAGGTATACCGCAACTGCACTCAACGCCGAATATGCCAGGTGGATCTCACTATCGATTACGAGCACAAACATCAGCAACTCTCGAGTGAAGATTCCTCAAAAGGTCTTCATAAGATGTGTATCGATATTGCAATAACACTCTTTAGCGCCCTGGCTGCAGAAGGAATCGCTTTTTCGGAAGGCATGTTTCGATCGTTAAAAGTTACCTACCGCCGTATCGCTGAAGATACAGTCCGCCTGTTTGAGGACGATGCGGCCATCAATGGACTGAGCTATGACAGGCATGCAGAAATCAATGCGGTCGAGATTTTTACCAAGGGGCTGGATACCGCCGGACAGGCATTCTTGACGGATCCGCTGGGAGTACCGCCGATACCGAGCTGGACCAGGGTAACCTCAGCTATCCCCAGTATATTTGAGGAACTGCTGGAAGCTGTTGAAAGCGATAACCGGAGAAATTCCAAGCTTCCTTGACCAAATCTTACGCAGTGTATATGGTGGGAACTGCCATGATGCTAGACGATAAGGGTAGGAATTGCAGATGATCAAGACCGACGTGATCATTATCGGCGGTGGGGCCACAGGTTGCGGTATTGCAAGAGACTTGGCGCTCAGAGGAATTCCCCATTACCTGATCGAAAAAAATGATTTTGCTGCCGGCGCAACCGGGGCATGCCACGGGTTGTTGCACAGCGGTGGTCGTTATGTCGTCAACGATCCGGATGCCGCCTCCGAATGTATTTGTGAAAATAGAATCCTGCGCAAGATCGCCCAGAAGTGTGTGGAACAGACCGGGGGTCTTTTTGTTCGTCTGCCAGGCGATTCGAAATTGTTCAGAGATCGCTTCCTGAAAAGCTGCGAGGAGGTGGGCATCCCGGCAGAAGTCATCTCTCCTACCAGAGCGCTCGACCTTGTCCCAACCCTCAACCCGGTTTTAGAAGAAGCCATCAAAGTTCCTGATTGTTCCATTGACCCTTTTCGCTTGTGCATGCTCAATGCCGTATCCTCCAGAAACACTGGCGGAGGAATATTGATTCATCATAAGGTTATCGATATCATCAAGGAAAAAAACCGCTGTGTCGGAGTAAAAATTCAAGATCAGTTCTCCTCCCAGATCAAAGAGATCCGAGCCCGGTTAATCATCAACGCGAGTGGAGCCTGGGGTGATATTGTGGCCCGTATGGGAGGATCTTTCGTACCCATGACCCTGTCCAAAGGAAGTCTTGTCATTTCCAACCATCGGCTTACAAACCTGGTCATCAATCGTCTCAGACCGCCTTCGGATGGCGACATTATCGTGCCCAACGAGGCAGTCTGTCTGGCCGGAACAACGTCCATACCGGTCAGTGACCCGGATACCATCGATGTTGATCCGGCCGAAGTCGATATTATCGCTTCCGAAGTCGAATCCATGATTCCCGCATTCGGCACGACCCGTCTGATCCGTGCCTATCCGGGTGTCAGACCACTGCTCAAGGCTGAAACTGATGACAGCAGGGCGATCTCGCGCGGATTCAGAATTATTGATCATAAAAACGGCATGTTCAGTATCTTAGGCGGCAAGCTCACAACCTACCGTTTGATGGCCGAAAAGATGACGGATGCGATCATCGCCGAATTCGGTCTGAAAACCCCCTGTACAACAGCGGAAGTACCTCTCGAGGGTCAGGAAGAACTAAGCGGCTATCCGTTGTCCAAACGCCTGAAAAATTTGGATGACATCATATGTGAATGCGAACTGGTAACCCGGAAAGATGTGGAGCGGATCATAAACAATATCGGGACAAAATATATCGGAGATATTCAGCACCGGACCCGCCTGGGGATGGGTCCGTGCCAGGGTGGTTTCTGCACCTACCGCGCCCTGGGAATCATGCAGGAAATGGGCAGACTGACACCTTCAGAATCCATGGAAGTCCTTACGGCATTCCTGCAGAGAAGATTCAAGGGTATCCGTCCTGCCTTGTGGGGAGATCAACTGCGCGAAGAACAGCTTGTGGAATATATCTACCTGGGGCTGTTGAGTATGGAGCAGAAAACATGAGTATCCGTTCCTATGACGTAGTAGTGATCGGGGGCGGAATGTCAGGACTGATGGCCGCTATCCGTCTTTCCCAAAACGGCAGGCATGTGGCGCTCATCTCAAAGGGCGATCCTGTCTGCTGTTTGTCTACAGGATGTATTGATGTACATGCCCGCGCTGATAATCCTATGGACGGAATACGAAAGCTGCCTGAATCTCACCCATATCATCTCGTGGGAGAAGCCCAAATACAAAAAGCGTTTGAAAACTTTATTGACATTATGTTCGAGACAGGTCTGCCCTATTCCGGCAATATTCAAGCCAACAGAAGGATTCTTACTCCATTGGGAAGCGCCAAAACAACCTGCTTTGTCCCTTGCACCATGCTGCATGCCCAAACCCAGAGCAACGGATACATTCATGTAGTTTCATTCCAGGGCCTCAAAGATTTTTACCCCAGTTACATTACTTCCCGCCTGAAAAATACTGGGTTCTCCGTATTCGACGCCGGCGTGCCTACAACCATTGGTATCGCAACCCGCTTCGAAGACCGCTCATTTCTACAGAACTTCATCGCGTGGCTGAAAACACTTGAGATCCCTTACGGAAAGATTGCTATCCCGGCGGTACTCGGTATTGACAATCCCGTGTCGATTATTGAGGAAATCGAATCCGAACTGGACCGCAAGGTCTTCGAAATACCAACATTGCCACCCTCGATCCCGGGTCTGCGACTCTTCCGCGCCCTCAAGGGTTTTTTGCAAGCTAAAGGCGGAGATCTTTTCTGGGGCAAAGAAATTGCCAGTGTGGAAAAGCTCGACCACCAGATAGAGGCTGTTACACTTGCCACATCAGGCAGATCCTCGCGGGTTGAGGGCAAGGCATTTATTTTAGCAACCGGTTCGTTCATCAGTGGAGGCTTGTTTGCCCTGCGCGGTAATACCGTTAGAGAAACTGTCTTCGATCTTCCGGTATACCTTCCCGGACCCCGGGATACATGGTTTCACGAAGATTTTTTTACAGCCGGGCATGCAATCGAACAAGCCGGGATTCAAATTGATGCCTCCTTCAGACCCCGGCAGGCAGACATTGAAAATCTGTTTGTCTGCGGCAGTATTCTGGCATTTTCCGAGGTCATGAAATACGGCTGTGGACACGGCCTGGCAATCGCAACAGGCAATGCGGCCGCCGATATGTGCACGAGGCATCTCCCATGAACTTCGAACACTGTATTCGTTGTACAATCTGTGTCGAAAACTGTCCGGTATTCAAGGTCAATCCGGAATTTCCGGGTCCGAAACAATCCGGGCCCGATGCACAACGATTCCGGCTTGACGGCGAGAAATCGGTCGATGAATGGATCCGCCTGTGTTGTCAATGTAAACGTTGCGAGGTTGCCTGTCCCTACGACGTCAACCCGGCGGAAATTATACTGGCCGCTCAACTCAAGTACGGAAAAGAACATTACCGCGCACTAAGTGCTCGTCTTTTTGCCAACAATTACTATCTGGGACGGCTTGGCTCCATGTTCGCTCCATTGGTAAATAAAATGGCCTCGGTAGACATCATAAAAAATATCATGAATGTCTTCGGGATATCCACCTACATGCCATTTCCGAAATTTCATGTGCTCTCGATGAATAAGGCTTGGAGAAAAAGCGGCAAAGGACAGAAAAAGGTAGTGTTTTTCTATGGTTGTTTTTTGAATTTCAACCGTCCGGATATCGGCAAGCAGATCCGGGAGCTGCTCGTATCAATGGGGATTGAAGTTGTCATGCCGCATCAGGTCTGTTGCGGTCTGCCTGCTTTGGGTAACGGCGATATGGAAACCGCCCGGCACTTCGCCCTCAAGAATGCCGGCATTCTGGCCGAGTACATCGATAAAGGCTATGATGTTATTTATGCCTGCACGTCATGCGGCCTGACCCTGGTCCATGACTACCCGGGTATCCTGAATGTACCCAACGGCAAAAAAATTGCCGAAAACTGCTATAATGTTCATGAGTATATCGTTAAACTTATCGATGAAGGCTATGTAGATCTTCTTTTCAATCCAGTCGAAACATCGGTGGCATATCACATCCCCTGTCACTTGCGAGCTATTGGAATCGGTTACCCTGCCCTCAAATTGTTTGACAGGATCCCGGGGCTTGAATATCATGTGCTCGATGAAAACTGTTGCGGTCTCGCAGGAAGTTACGGCTTCAAAAAAAAGAATCAGGAAACATCGGTAATGCTGGGCAAGATCGCCTCGGCTGCTATACAGGCTCTCGAAGTAGATGCTGTAGTTGCCGATTGCGGGGCTTGCCGTATGCAGCTTGAAGCACTCTCCGGTATTCCTGCGCTTGATCCTTCGCAAATTATCCATGAGTCTTTGCAAAGTGCAAAGGTGAAGACAGCAAAAAAATCTTGAGGAGTTTTGTTATGCTGAAAGAATTAACCCCAGAATTACTCCAAGAAATTTCACAAAAGGCCAATCAATCCAGAGGCGATATAATCGCCATGACTTATCTGGCAGGTTCGGGACATCCGGGGGGTTCCTTATCCTCAATCGACATCTACACCCTGCTTTATCATGTAATTGATATGGAGACAGACCGGGTGATTATCTCGCATGGACATACTTCGCCGGCGGTTTATTCAGCCCTGGCACGAAAAGGGCTGTTTGATCCAAGGCTGGCAATCAAAGGTTTCCGCCGGATTGGAAGTATTTTTGAAGGGCATGTCGAGCCTTCGCTGCCCGGCATTCCCTGGGGAACAGGCAATCTCGGCCAGGGGCTGTCCATTGCCTGTGGGTATGCAGTTGCGGCCAGATTGAAAAGCAATGATATGAATTGTTTTGTCGTGATGGGTGACGGCGAGCAACAAAAAGGACAACTATGTGAAGCCAGGCGCTTTATCAAAAAATTTAACCTCAACAACATCACGGCCATCATAGACAACAATCAACTGCAAATATGCGGAGAGCGGTGCGATGTCATGCCGCAGAACCTCGCGATCGAATATGAATCAGCCGGGTTCACGGTAATCGAAATAGACGGCCACGATTTCGAACAGATTTACAGCGCGATTAACCAAGCTGTTACTGATCCCGGAGCCCCGTACGCAATCATTGCAAATACGACCATGGGCAAGGGCATCAGCTTCATGGAGAACAAGGCAGATTACCACGGCAGAGCCCTCAATGATGATGAACTTAAGCAGGCCTTGCCTGAACTCAGCCTAGATTGGCCGCTCGAGGAGTTGAAACTGGATCGAAGCGAGCCTATCGAAGAATTATTTCCGGCACATTTCTGGCCATATCCCCCGATGAAACCTGGAGATTCACGCCTATATTCACGGGATGTGCTTACCGACAACAGGTCGGCCATGGGTAATGCCCTCCTGGATGTGGCCAAAATCAATGCGGAAAAACCTATTGCCGTTTTTGACTGCGATCTGGCAGGATCGGTAAAAACCGCAGCCTTTGGCAAAGAATTTCCGCAGCGTTTCTTCCAGGCCGGAATCGCAGAGCATAACACGGCTGCAATGGCCGGGGCAGCTTCCACCCAGAACATAGTGAGCGTCTTTGCCGATTTCGGCATGTTCGGCATTGTTGAAACCTACAATCAGCAGCGACTCAATGCGCTGAACAATGCGCACCTGAAATTGTTCTGCACCCATATCGGGGTCGATGTCGGGGAAGACGGCAAGACCCATCAATGCATAGACTACCTCGGTCTGATGAAAAACCTTGCAGGCTTCAAGGTCATTATTCCGATCGACCCCAATGAAACCGATCAGGCAACCAGATGGGCGCTGACAAATCCTGGCAATTGCCTGATAGCAATGGGCAGATCAAAAACGCCGGCAATTACCGATGAGAGCGGTAATGAGTTCTTTACAAACCGGCCCTTCAACTTTGGCGAGGCACACCATTTGCGCCCCGGATCAACGGCCACCCTTTTTGCCCTTGGCGCAATGAGTGCTGTGGCAATCGACGTTTGGGAAAAACTGAAGGCAAAGGACTGTGAAATCTGTGTAGTGGGCATATCATGTCCCTTCGAGTTAGATGTCCAAGAGATCCGTGATGCCGCCCGAAAAGGGCCGGTCTTTGTCATTGAAGACCATCTGGCCATCAGCGGACTGGCCTCTCAGATTGCCTTCGTTGCAGCAATCAATTCCATCGCAATCGAACTGCTCCCGATCGGTATCACGGGCTTCCCGCCATCAGGACCATCAAAATCCTGTTTGAAATGTTTTGGCCTCGATGCGCCTAGTGTGGTAGAAAGAATCTCGAACAGGTTAAGGGGATAACCATGAAAAAAATCTTTCTGTATTCTTTCATTATGTTCTCTCTGGTAATTCTGCCGGGATATGCCAACGCGGCATCTTCTTTGCAGGTAGTCGCCGAGGACACGCTGTGGGGAGCAGCTATCGGTACTCTGGTAGGAGCGGCAACCCTGGCATTTACCGATGACGTCGGCGATCATCTTGACCGGATCGCCAAAGGGGCCAGCATTGGTTTGGTCGGGGGCCTGGCATTCGGATTGTATGAAATATCTCCGATCCTGTTTACCTATCAGAATCCCGCGAACCATGAACGAGTATACGGCCTGGGAGTGATGATTCCTTTGAAATAATATAAACTACACGCCAAGGCCTTTATCGAGTTCGATTGTCTTGGTCAGCGCTTCTTGCTCTACATGTCTCTTGAGGGCGAGTTCGATCAGAATGGTTATCAGCGACGAGTAGGGAATCCCCGAGGCCTCCCACAGTTTTGGATACATGGAAATACTGGTAAAGCCGGGAATTGTGTTGATTTCATTCAGATAACAAGTATCGCGGGAAGCCAGGAAATCAATACGGGCCATTCCCGCGCCACCAATGACATCAAAAGCTTCTACCGCCCTAAACTGGATCTCTTCGCGTAAAGACCGGCTCAATTTTGCAGGAATAATAAGCTCAGTGGACCCACCCATATATTTGGCTTCAAAGTCATAGAACTCATTGCAGGAAATTATCTGCCCTGGCAATGATGCGCGTGGCTCATGATTGCCCAGTACTGCGACCTCTATCTCCAGCGGATTTTCAATGGACTTTTCGATCACTACCTTCTGCGAAAAACGCAGCCCCTCCTCAATACCCCGAATTACTTCGTCTAAGCTTGCCGCCCTGGTTATTCCGATGCTGGAACCCATGGTGGCGGGCTTTATAAACATGGGAAGCTCAATGGACTGCATTAATTCAGAAATCGCATCTTGTCTGGAATTATCCCACATCCAGCGCGTGACACAGGTGCCCTTCACCACCGGTATACCCCGCTGGGCAAGAATGCGCTTGGTCATGTCCTTATCCATTGCAATTGCAGACGCCATGGTGCCGCAACCCACATAGGGAATCCCGGCGATTTCGAGAAAGCCCTGGATCGTACCATCTTCGCCACGAGGGCCATGCAGGACAGGAAAGATAACATCCACCGGTATCAGATCCCCACTCTCCAGATTGATAAACCCCTTCTTTTCAGGATCTGTGGACAAGATCACCCGCCCTACACCCTGTTCAGATTTTTCTTTGAGAAACGTGAATGCTCCCGGCCCTAAATGCCATCTGCCGAGCTTGTCGATAGCTACATAAACCGGGGTAAAACGCTCGGTATCGATGCTTTTAGCGATCGATGCTGCCGAAACAATCGAAACATCATGCTCCGCTGATACCCCGCCAAATAGTATTGCCACGCTTTTTTTAGGTAATTTCAAAGTGTTTTACCTCTCGTTGGTCACTGTCAAAGACCGCAACTGTCTTGCCTTCGGACAGAACACCGCACACAGCTCCGTGATTAATGACGAGCATCCCTTCCTTGAAGGACATCTCCTTTTGATGCGTATGCCCATATACCAGTAAATCCACCTAGGTTGGATCGATGTAGTAGTTGATAAAAAGTTCGTGAAAAATCAGTATGTTTATATCCGCCATATGGATATGCCGAGTTGCATCCATATCGTCATGGGAATCTGAGAGGATTCCTATCCTCACATCAGGCACCATACTTGGCAAGCTTGTCGGCGTGAGCCATGGCCAGAGGCATGATATCAATATGCCGCATATGCCCGAGACCGCCCTGCATACAGGATCTTTCACCGAACACTCTGAGTGTATCCGGTCGTATGTTATCGGCGTATAAAAGAATAGGCAATTCATGCCATGAATGTGCTTTCAAGCTCGACGGGGTAGAATGGTCGCCTGTGATAATCAGCACATCCGGTTGCAGATCAACAATGCCGGGGATGATCCGATCGGTTTCCTCGATCACTTTGACCTTTTCAGCAAAGTTGCCATCCTCGCCGGCAGAATCTGTCTTTTTGACATGGAAAAAGAAAAAGTCATACTTTCCCCAGTTGGCCTGCAAGGTATGGAGCTCTGAGGCAATGCTATCGCCTGCATCCAACACTTCCATTCCCACCAGCCTGGATATACCCTTGTACATGGGGTAGGTTGCGATGGCACATGCCTGAAGGCCATAGACCTCTGCAAAGGAGGGAAGGCCCGGATCCTTGGCGATTCCCCGTAAGGTACATCCATTGGCCGGTCTTTGATCGGCGAGGATTGCAAAGGCCTGCTCCAGCCATTGATTCAGAATCCTGGCACTCTTTGTGGCATTCGACGAAAGAGCTTCAACCTTGAGAGGTTTGAGCCCTGTTTTCTGGGGATCTGTCTCAGACAGATCATCTGCAAGGCCATCACCTTCCAGAATCAGGGCGAAACGGTAGTCTTTTACCGGCCGGATGGTAATGCTGACCTCGTCCATTTGGATGGTCGATAGCATCTCCACCAGCCTGGAGCATTCTTCGGTCGGAATTCTGCCGGCTCTTCTGTCGGTAATCACGCCGCTTACGGGATCCAGGGAACAGAAATTTCCGCGTGCAGCCAGACTATTCGGCGACAGGTCCAGTCCGATTCCCAATGCTTCCAGAACGCCGCGCCCGATCTGATATTCAAGCGGTTCGTATCCGAACAAGCCCAGGTGTCCAGGGCCGCTGCCAGGGGTAATACCGGGAGAAATCGGGGTTGAAAGACCAAGGACTGAATCCCTGGCAAGCTTGTCCATGTTGGGCGTGTATGCAGCCTCCAGTTCGGTTTTATCTTCGTCATTGGGCAAGCCGCCAAGTCCATCCATGACCAGCATGATGATTTTCTTATCCGAGAAGGTGTGTAATTCTTTCATTAGATCTATCTGATTCATTTTTAGACTCCTTAAGAAAACAGCATGGCATTGTTTGCTGCATCGTTGCACCTGATTCCATATACCGAGCATAAACAAAAAATTCAAGCAGATATCAGGAAATCCCGGTCTCGAAACATTGTAGTAGCCGGCTGCGTATTTCGTCCATACCAGCGGCTTTGGAAACGACTTTTGACAGGAAATGTCCGAATGTCAGGTTCCGGGCAAGCCAGGGCAGGGCTGTTTTCATTCTCTTCAGCGCTGTTTGGGGTGGAAAATGCTTTTCGATCAAAAAACTCAAATCAAGTATAACCTGCTGCAAGTTCGGAGGTGCTCCGGCGGTCTCACCGGCCAAAAGGCTTTTGATATCCCTGAAAATCCAGGGAGTAATCAGTGCCTGCCGGCCGATCATCACTCCGTTACAGCCGGTCTGGTTGAACATATCCAGCGCATGGCGCGCACTTGAGATATCACCATTGCCTATAATGGGCACCTTGCTGTGCTGCTTGATAAACGCGATATATTCCCATCTGGCTTTTCGTTTCATACCGTCTAAGGCAGTGCGGGCATGCACTACAATAAAATCAACTCCACTATCAGTCAGCATTTCTACAAAATCAAGCAGGTAGTCCTTATCCAGAGAGTCCCCAAGCCTCATCTTGACCGACAGTGGCCTGGGGGTAATTTCACGAACCGCTCGAACTACCTGTGAGGCCAGGGTTATATTCTTCATGAGAGCTACGCCCCACCCATGCCTGACAACCTTGTTCAACCAGCACCCCATATTGATATCAATTCCCCAGGGAACATAGGTATCCAGTTTGCCGGCTGCCTTCTGCATCCTCGTTGGGTCGTCGCCGACGATCTGAAAAATAAGGTCGCGTGGGTTGACCCATTTCAGATAAGGCGATGTGAACGGGTCTTCAGAAGGTACCATCCGTGAATTGAGCATTTCGGAATAGAATAGATCACAGCCTGAATATGCACGTATAAGCTCACGATAGGCAACATGGCTCAAATCCACCATGGGGGCCATGCACAAAGCGTGTTCAGGGAGAAAACCCATGTTTTTTAAGGCATGCTAGTGAGCGCTATCTTTCAATACAACCAGAGCATCAACTGCGACGGGTATATCATCCTTGATGATCATCGGATTTATGTCGATTTCTGCAATCTCGTCTATTTCCAGACCGATCTTGCCCAGGTTTATCAGTGCCTGAGCCAGAATTTCTTTGTTTACGGCGGGCTTCCCTCTGAACTCCCCAAGCATTTTTTTGGCCTTGATCTCTTCCATCATCTCCAGGGCATCAATTTTTTCAAGAGGCGCAACCCTGAAGGTAACATCTTTTAATACCTCGGTAAATATTCCACCAAGGCCGAACATGACACAGGGACCAAACTGGGGATCACGAATCAGACCTGCCACTAATTCCCGCTCTCCCTTTACCATCTCCTGGACCAGGATTCCGTCCAGCTGATCTTTCCCTCTCTCCTCAATGGCCTTGTAGGCTCTGGACAGAGCATCATCATCGTCGATGCCTAGTTCAACCAGGTTGAGTTCGGTTTTATGGGTCAACGTACTGGAAGATCCCTTTAACACAACAGGATAACCAATTTGATTGGCAAACTTTTTTGCTTGCGCCAGATCTTTTGCAATAAATTCTTTTGTAACCGGAATTGAGTATGCTGCCAATACCTTTTTTGAATCGTATTCGCTCAGAGCTTTATCTCCACGCTTAATCGCATCCTCAATAATTTTCATGTCTTCCTCCTGAGATAGTTGTCGTTTCTCGTATAACTACACCCATAGCAAATTTATCCATGGAAGAAAACGACATTTTCTGCAAGCGTTTTTCAGCC
>JAFGIF010000221.1 GCA_016929755.1 Deltaproteobacteria bacterium
ATATGTTGATTATTCATTTCATTCCAATAAGTTACTAAATTATTACATTCTGATGCATCAATTTTTCGCTGCTATGAATTTCGTGCTCGATAAAAAAATTTACCGGGGAGGCAATCGCCTCCCCAACTTGTTTACGATGCAAAACTTTCTTCAGCGATCTCCAAAACGGACAGATCTTCACTCTTTATGGCCTTAACGGCTGCATCAACTTCAGGCAGCACATTCTTGATAAAATATTTGGCACTTGCAATCTTGCCGGAATAAAAGGCCACATCTTTGTTGTCCTTGATAAACTCTGCCCATTTGACAAGATCCTTTCGCTCAATGCCCTTCTCTTTACTCAAACCGGCAAGTTTATCGCTTGCAATACCTGCCTGCCACAGCAATAACCAGGCCGATACCACCTTGCCCATCATCATTAAGAACGGATATGCATGTGTAATCGGCACTAGAAATTTTCCTTCCTTACCGCAGGTTGCGAAGAAAAGCCCTATATCTGCCAGGGCATTAACAGCGGCCTGTACATCCTCTGCCAAGTCTCTCAATTCTTCGTTGTCCTTATATTTCGCAATTGTGGAATTCATCTCTCCCAACAGGGTCATAAAGTAAGCGCCTTTTTTCATTGGAAGCTTCCTTCCAATTAGATCTAACGCCTGAATACCGTTGGCGCCTTCATAAATCGAGGCAATCTTTTCATCCCGCATGAACTGCTCTACCGGGTACTCGGCACAGAAACCATATCCGCCATATACCTGAATCGCCAGTTCGGTCACCTTAAAGGCAATATCCGAACAATAGGCCTTGCAGATCGGGGTCAGCAGTTCCATGAGACCCTTCCATTTGGCCTTTTCTCCATCATCCTGAACGACCGTCTCCATATCAACTGCAAAGGCTGCGTAATACATAAGTGCCCGCATGGAATCCACCGATGACTTCATCCACAGCAGCATGCGCCGGACATCCGGGTGCTCTATAATGGGAACCCGCGGGGCTTCGGGATTTTTCATTTCCATCAGCGAAGATCCCTGCAGCCTTTCCTTGGCATAATTGAGAGCATGAAGATATGCAATAGAGGCACTGCATAGCCCCTGCATGCCGACACTGATACGGGCCTCGTTCATCAGCTGGAACATGACCTTCATGCCTTGACGTTCTTCACCAAGCAGTTCAGCGTAGCAGTCGCCGTTGTCACCAAAATTTATCAGGCAGGTTGCGCTGCCGTGAATCCCCATTTTCTCTTCAATCTTAGCGATCTCGAAATCATTGCGCCTTCCCAGGCTACCGTCGTCATTAACCAGGTATTTGGGCACGAGGAAAATCGAAATTCCACCGGTTCCGAGGGGATCACCTTCAATACGCGCCAGAACCGGATGGATGACATTACTTACCAGATCGCTGTCACCCACGGTGATAAACATTTTGGTTCCCTTGAGACGGTATGTACCGTCCGGCTGACGAATGGCCTTGGCACTCAAATTTCCGACATCTGTTCCGGCATTGGGCTCGGTCAGGCACATGGTGCCCCCGAACTCACCGGTAATCATCCTGCTGAAGTACCTCTCCTTTTGGTCATCCGTTCCATAGGTCAGAATCAAGTGCGCCGCACCTTCGGCCAGACCAGGATAGGAGACAAATGAAAAGTTGTGGGAAAACCAGTCACTGGCTGCAAATTTAACCGACTGCGGCAGCCCCTGGCCACCAACATCAACCGGGAATGACATGGCATTCCAGCCACTCTCACAGTACAACTTGTATGGTCGGTGGAAACACTCAGGCACATGAACCTGTCCGTTTTCCAGCCGGCAACCCAGTTTATCAGAGTCCGTCAATGTCGGAAAAATCTCATCCTCTGCAAATTTCTGAGCCTCTGTCATAATCATTTCAAACATATCCTGGGAATAGTCTGCATACATCTGATAATCACAAAGCTTACCCACTTCGAGCATTTCATACAAAACAAACCTTTGGTCCCTCTCATCAAGAATTAAATTTGCCATGCTATCCTCCTATGGTTTTTTTACAGCCACAGAAACCTCAACCATGTATCTTCCGGTCTCTGACGCATATTTTTGAACCTCTCCCGTTGAGTGAATCAACTCAACTTCCATCAAACCATCTTAAATCTCAAAGCTTCGCACTATATTTAAAATTAACGTTGTTATCTTTTTTTATTTTTGTTAATATAAATAGACAATGATATTTCGTCAAGTAAATTTTGCGACTTGACCTGATAAAAATGAATAATCATTCAGAGCAAAGCAGATTTTCCCTTACATAAAAGTAAGGTAACGAACTTCCGAAGGAGGCTTTTTATGAAAGAGTGTGTAATCGTTGATGGTGTAAGGACTGCGAACGTTCGGGCGCATCCCGAGAAGGGCTGGTTCAAGAATCACCGACCTGAGGTCCTGCTCAAGGCCGTGTATACTGCCCTGTTCGAACGCAATCCTAAGGTTCAGCCCGAAGAAATTGATGCGGTCTTCTGTGGAACAGCGAATCAGGCCGGCATGCAGAATGATATTGCCCGGTTTGGCTGGCTTGCCGCTGGTTTCCCCGATACCGTTGCAACCAACGGGATCGGTCAGCAGTGTCCTTCGGGCATGGCAGCTGCCGAACACGCTGCCCGTGCCATCATGTGCGGCGAGGGCCAAATCTATGTGGTATCAGGCGTTGAAGATATGGACAAGGCCAATCCCATGCACCACATTGATTTCTCCCCTAACGTTGCCGAGCGCTATCCCATTCAGGATCTATTGATGGGTGCCACGGCAGAAAAGGTTGCCAATCTGTACAACATATCCCGCGTCGACCAGGAAAATATGGCCTACTGGAGCCACAAACGGGCTCATGAAGCTACCCAGGCCGGCAAGTTTAAAAATGAGATCGTGCCGTTAGAGGGCGAAAAAGACGATGGCACGAAATTTATGGTAGACAGGGATCAGTGGATCCGCCCCACCATATCAATGGAGCAAATGGCCGGCATGAAACC
>JAFGIF010000222.1 GCA_016929755.1 Deltaproteobacteria bacterium
AAACAACATGTGGGATGGTTCTTTAATGTCATTGGAACAAAACGGAAGTCTCGAGAATCCAAACATTGTAAAATTAATGGCACAAGGGACGGTAGAAGCTAAACCCCACGTTTTTTTCGGTGGGGGAGCAATTGTAAGAATTGATGGGGAATATTTGTTACAGGATCCTTTTTGAGTTTTAACAGTGTGAGATATGCAATCAGTACATTAGCATATTCATACTATACAGATTAAGAAAACGATGGGTCTGTTTCAGACTATCTCTATCAGGAAATGATGGTATGAATCTGAACCGTTGATGCAGTGTTCATTTTCTGAATCATTGTGAAATGTTGATGTCAAAATAAGATTTTTATTCAGGAGGTCGAAATGAAAAGAATTTCACAAGTCTTGTTGTTGTCATTTGTCGTCCTTAATCTGGCTTCCTGCGAGTTCATTGTGGAGCGCACGATCAAAAACGCGCTGAAAAACCAGCAGGAACAGGAGAAAATACTATCGGATGACAAGATGCATGTTGTTCTGGTGGGTACCGGCGGTCCGCTTAGCAACACTGCGAGGATTACGACCAGCACTGCCGTCATTGCCGGTGGCGAATTCATACTGGTCGATGTCGGCCCAGGCGTTGTGCGAAATCTTAATCTACAGGGTCTGCCCATCGGCAGGATAACCGGCTTATTCCTGACTCATTTCCATTCGGATCACATCTCCGATCTTGGCGAGTTGGCGTTTATGTCCTGGGCCCAGGGCAGGGCAAGAAAACTGGATGTGTACGGCCCGGAAGGTGTGGCGCAGGTCGTTGAGGGGTATAATCTGGCATACAGGTTGGATTCTTCGTACCGAACGGCTCACCATGGAGAAGATGTCATGCCCTCTTCCGCTGCCGACTCTGTTGCAAAAACCATTACCGTAAATAATCCGGACAAGGCTGAGCTGTTTTTCGACCACAATGGTTTGAAAGCCTCTGTCTTCATGGTTGATCATTCCCCGGTCAAACCGGCGGTCGGTTATCGTTTTGAATATAAGGGAAATGTTGTGGTGATTACCGGTGATACCAAGAAGACCGCAAGCCTGGCCGGACATGCCAAAAATGCCGACCTTCTTCTTGCCGACGCCCTTGATGCCAAGATTATCAATACCTTTTCAAAGATTGCCAAGGAAAACAACCGACCCCGGCTGTCAAAACAAATGGCAGATATCACCGGCTATCATATGACACCAGTCCAGGCAGCTGAGATTGCCCAGGAAGCGGGTGTCAAAAAACTGGTACTGGTTCATGTGGTTCCGCCCATCCTCAATTTTGTTGTTAAAAGAAAATACATGAAGGGTGTAAACGACGTCTTTGACGGAGATATCGAATTGGGAGAGGATGGAATGACTTTTAACCTTGACCCAAAAAAATAAACTTTTAATTTAAGATGGTTCTTTTGATAAAACGAGTTTTCATCCAGGGATATGGTTATCAGATCTTGCGTTTAACTTTTGCTGACATCATGAGGCAAGAAGCAAGACCTGACACCATCTATCCACTTGTCACATGGCGGCAGCGAGATGCTGACGCCGTTTATTATGTTTCTTATAGCTTCCGCCCGTATTGATGCCGGGGTCTTTATCGAAAACTTCCCGGACCGTGACGTCTCTGCCGTAGAACTTGGCGTTCTTTACGGACTGGAGCATCATACCAGCCGCCCGATTCTCCACCTCGAAAAAGGAGTATGAACGTTTCAGATTGATCTGGCCGATCATATTTGCCCGGATGTCAGAGTGGTCACATATCAGTTGCACGATGGAGCCTTCATTAATTTTATCCAGCCGCCCGATGTTGATAAAAAACCGCTGAGTTTTTCTGTCTTTCCTGCTGTCTTTCCTGCTGTCTTTCAGGCTATCTTTCAGATTGTTTTTCCTGTTGTTTTTCATGCGCGTCTTTGGTTTCGTCGTTCCGGCACCAGCGCCGGCCGTTTTCAGAGATTTCACGTTGATATCTCCGGAATGGCGGTAATAGTCGATAAAATGATTAAACTCGGAAGACACAAATCGCTTTATCAACTCATTTTTATCCATTCCGCGCAGGGCTTCATACGCGGCAGGCAGATATTCGGCGATATCGGCATCGTTGACCTTTGTATCAACAATTTTCCCGATCTGATTGAGAAGCTGTTTTTTACAAATTCCCGGTCCATCAGGGATTTTCCCGAAATCAAACCGGATGTTGAATCGCTTCTCAATGACCTGGAGGCGGTATTTTTCTTTCACATTGATCAGTGCAATCGACGATCCATGCTTTCCTGCGCGCGCCGTCCTCCCACTGCGGTGAATATACATCTCTGGCTCATCCGGCAGATTGTAATGGATTACGTGGGTGATGTCATTTACGTCAAGCCCTCGTGCCGCTACATCAGTTGCCACAAGAATACGAATCGATGCCTGTCGGAATCTCTGCATCACGCTATCCCGTTGCGCCTGGGACAATTCCCCATGAAGGGCATCCGAGTCATAGCCGTCCTGCATCAGCCTGGCTGCCACATCTTGTGTTTCCTTTCGGGTCCGGCAGAATACCAGGCCGAAAATTCCGGGAGAATAATCGAGAATCCGTTTCAGGGCCTCATACCGGTCTTTTTCCTGTATCGTGTAGCAGGTGTGTTCTATCTTCTCCGGGCTCTGGTGGTTGCCGTTCACGTTTATCTTCACCGGATCAGTAAGATACTTCTTTGCAATCGCCGCGACGCCCGAAGGCATGGTCGCAGAAAACAGCCATATACGCCGATGCTGCGGCAGTGTTGCCAGAATTAAATCGAGATCTTCCTTAAATCCCATGTTCAGCATTTCATCGGCTTCATCCAAAACCGCCACAGATACGTGCCCCATCTTCACCGCTTTTCGCCGAAGCAGATCATTCAGCCGCCCCGGCGTCGCTACGATAACCTGGGCACCGCGTTGTATCTGCTTTATCTGGGCAGCGATGCTGGCACCGCCGTATACGGCAGCCGTGCGGATTCCTTCCATGCAAGACGAAAACTGCTTTATGTCATTCGTTATCTGAATGCAAAGCTCACGGGTCGGGCACAGAACAAGCGCCTGCGGGTGCGGCACCGACCTGTCGATAAGCTGAAGCAGCGGCAAACCAAAAGCCCCCGTTTTCCCGGTACCGGTTTGCGCCGACCCCACAACATCCCGCCTGCCGCCAAGCAGCACGGGAATAGCCTGCTCCTGTATCGGCATCGGGGTTACAAAACCCAATGCCTTCACCGCGCGGACCAGGTCCGCATGTAATCCTAATTCTTGAAAATCCATAATCACCATTCATCTGCCGGGCACGTCATGCAAACGGTAGTCGTCTGCAGCATGCCGGCGAGTTAAGTAAGACTGCGAGCTGCCAGAAATGCTTCACATTTCAGGTTGTTGAAATCATCGTGCACATCGAAGTTAAAATCCCATTGAACCAACACCGTTGCCGGCACTCTTCTGCTAAAAAAAACAGCCGGATGCGACGCATGCCGGCGGCTTTCTGAACCACAAAAAAAGCTGCCCAAAGCGATCCGGGCAGCACTTCAACGCTAAATTAACAACACGTAAAACAAGCCCTATTTGATCATCGGCCTGCTCAAGTGTCAGACGATTGCGGCCGTTTCTATACCTAATATCCAAAAATTGCAACCTATTTATAAAAAACCCTCTTTCTGCTCCTGCGCCGTGCTAACAAGTAATCCATGATACATTATAGTATAAAAATTTATGTACTGTAGCTTCCAGCCTGAGCATTCATCTTCCCTTCTTGCAACGTCCAATAATTTCTGTTGCTTATGTTTGGGATTATCCTTGACATATTATCCGTGATTTTCCATAATTTCCCCGGCTTTTTATAATATTTAATCCGTGAGTGTTAAATATACTGATATAGAGGAAATCATCAATACAGACCCTCCTCCACAATATCGAGGTATATTGGAAGATACGGATATTTTTCCGCATAATAAATTGTTATGGCTCTAAGGTCTCTTAGGATCGCAGAAATATAATGAAGAAATCACACTTCCACCATGCTGCTAACGCGTGTCTTGAGAATGGCAAGAGACTACTAAATGATGCTGAAATGTTGGAATATGAAGATCCGCCGGCAACAGCATTTGCTCTTGTAATTATCGCTCAAGAAGAATTTGCAAAATCTTTCCTACTTACACTCGTGCATAAAGATATAATTCAGTGGAATAAATTTATTTTGCGTGCAGCCCATGATCACAAATGCAAACAACTTCTTGTAATGGTAATGGATTTTCTTAACCCGAGTTGGGATGATTTCATGACACGTGATGATGCATGGTATTCTGATAGAGTAAACGGTCTACTACCAAGTCTTGTAGCTGATGCTCTCAATATTTTTCGCCATGAAAAAATCGGAAGGTGGGAAATCAAAAATTGGTTTTGGGAAGATCCCCCCGTTTATGAGCCAAAGGTTAAAAAGGTGGCAAATGGATTTATAGATAAGTGGAAACAAGACCAACTTTACATTGGTATTGGTAAAGATGGGACTATCGAACCGAGGCGACTTGTAACAAATACACAGTTCGAAGAAGAAAAGGAGCGTGCTAATCGTCTGTCCTCAGTTGTAAAAGCAATGCTTGAGGAAGAATGTAAAGAACGTTTTGACTACAAATTAGTTTTTGATGCCTTCCAGGCGCTCTTTAAACGTATTAATTCGGGAATAGATATAACGCCATAACGATAGCATCCACCGGACGGCATACAGCAGCCTATGAGCTGCAATATTATACCTTTAGAAGGAATTAGGATGAAACAACTGCTTACTTTAATACTTATCTTGTGTATTATGATCTCGTTTTCGGGATGCTGCATCCCTGATCTTCCCGGCCCTATCGGAATCCCGGGGCCTTAGAAAAAGATATTACTGAACCCACAAGCGAGAAAGGAGTGAATTATGATACAAAAAAATATCAGGGTCATCATATTCATATCTTTGTCACTGTTTTCCCTGCTGGCATGTACAACCACACAAGAACTATACCGGGGGGAAACAGCAAAGCAGGCTGAGCGAATTCATATTATTTCAGGTGCTACCGATTCCGGGGTATGGAATACCAACGAATTAGCGGTACATTATACCTATACATCGCTGCCCGATCAATTGACTCTGGGAGGCTATATATCGATCTCGGAATACATAACCAATAGTTATCAGAAAATCCGAAGCCTGAGTCTTCTTGTCAGCTTTCTTGATACCAAGGGAATAGTGATAAGCACTCACCATATCAATCCCCTCTATTCGGTGAATGCGAGCCCACCCGAAAAAATGACATTTCATGCTACCGTATCTCTTCCGGTTGAAGCCGCTGCCTTTTGTTTCAGTTATTCGGGAGAATTTCAGGGAGACAGCAAAAGATGGGATTCGCTCTATATCGGTAAAGACCCTTTTTATTAAGGCGGGCATATTCTGAATACGCCTGTCGGTGACCCCATAATTAACTTGAATACATGGAGAAACGCCATGAAAACTATAGGTCTTTTAGGTGGCATGAGTTGGGAAAGCACGGTTGGGTACTATCGTGCTATAAACGAGGGGATAAAGGATTCTCTGGGTGGTTTGCACTCCGCAAAGATCGTTCTGTACAGCGTGGATTTTGACCCCATTGAGAAACTGCAACACGACGGTGATTGGGACGGTACTGCAAAAATACTTTCAGACGCGGCTCTGAGCGTCCAGGCTGCCGGGGCTGATTTTTTACTGATATGCACAAACACCATGCATAAGGTAGTGCCGCATATAGAAAAAGCTGTTCATATTCCTGTGCTGCATATAGCCGATGCGACAGCAGAAGTTCTCGTTAATAATGGTGTTAAAAAAGTCGGCCTATTGGGTACCGCCTTTACCATGGAGCATGACTTTTATAAAGGACGTTTGAACCGGAAATATGGTTTAGATGTTCTGGTCCCTCATACGGAAGACAGGAAGATCGTTCACGATATCATTTATCAGGAGCTTTGTCTGGGCCGGATTACTGCCGACTCCAAAGCGGAATATCTCCGCATTATTGAGAGCCTGGCCAACGAGGGCGCTGAAGCGGTCATTCTTGGCTGCACAGAGATCGGTATGTTGGTGAATCAAAGCGATACAGGTGTTACATTATACGATACCACTGCAATACATGCGGAAAAAGCGGTTGCATATGCGATATTTCAAGAGCAGTAACCCGGATGGCAAAAACGTGTCGAGCCTTATACTCAGAGGAATGTAAGCCGAATGAAGTTCAAAAATATTAAAGCAAAGCTGGTAGATGTGTTCGCTGAAGGGAAACTGACAGGGAATGGTCTGACTATCTTTTGGAACTGTACCGACCTGTCTTCAGACGATATGCAGGCTTTAACGCAAGAGATGCGTCAATTCGAGTCCGTCTTTGTTCAAGGTGAACCGGAAGGTAATACCGTCAGAGCAAGGATATTCACCATGGAAGAAGAATTGGATTTTGCCGGTCATCCTCTCATCGGCTTAGCGGCACACCTGCACGAAGAATACGGCACGAAAGATACGCATCAGTGGATAATTGAACTTACATCCAGGCACGTTCATCTCGTGAGCTATTCCAGAGGAGACCACTATTCAGCTGAGATGAAACAGGGCGCTCCCGAGTTTATCAGTGTCTTGGATCAATCGGCAAGAGATGAGATTTTATCGGCACTGAACATACGCAACAGTGATACGGCAAACTTACCGTGTGAGGTTATCTCTACCGGTCTCCCCTATCTAATAGTTCCCGTAACTCATGGGATTGAGCGAGCGAGAATATTGACGACGGATTTTGAATCACTATTATATCGGCATGGAGCCAAGTTTGTCTACGTGTTGGATGTACATTCATTCGAAGGGAGAACATGGGATAATGAGGGGAACGTTGAAGATATTGCAACCGGCAGTGCGGCAGGGCCCGCGGCAGCCTTTTTATGTAAGGCCGGACTTGTATCGGGGAATACATCGTTTCACATACGTCAAGGGCGTATGTTTGGCAGGCCGAGTAACATAGGAGTTTTCATAGAAACGAACGAGGGTACGATAACTGATATTGTCGTACGTGGTGATATCCACACGGTCGCATCAATATCGTTTTAATACATTGGATAATCAGGGAACATTC
>JAFGIF010000223.1 GCA_016929755.1 Deltaproteobacteria bacterium
CCCTGCAGCAGACGCGTGCGGCAGCACATCTTCCAGGCCTGGCTCCAGGCGGTGTTATTCGTGTCGTCCCCCTTCCAATCCAAAACCACTTCGGCCGCATTCGCCAAGGCCGGGGTATAGTGCGGGGTGATGTTGCCGGCCGGCATCAGGTCCAAAAGAGGCGACAGGTGGCGATGCGTATTGGGCACATCCACGTCCTCCAGCCATTCCTGAAGTTGGCCGAGTCGACCAATCTGGTTAGGCGGTAACTGGGCCCGCATCTGTTCCAACTGCTGTCGGAAGGCCGCATCGACATTCAGGATTTCGCCGGCCTCAATCACATACGTAAACAGGCAGCGTACCAACTGGTTGTCCATGGTGGGGCCGGCCACGACTACACCTAAGGAAGGATTTTCCTGCTCTGGAGAGTGAGAGGGGTTGGTTAAGAGATAGCCGTCATAACCGGAACGCGGGTCTTGTACCAGGAAGTCCACAAAGAACTCCGCTGCGCCCTTCATCAACGGATAAATCTCGGCCAGGTAGGCGGTATCGCCGCTGTATTCATAGTGCCACCAGAGATGCATACTCAGCCAGGCTCCGCCGGTCGGCCAGAGCCCGCCGGCACTATTAATCGGCGCTGCACCACGCCACAGATCCGTGTTGTGATGCACCATCCAGCCATCGGCACCGTAATGCACATTGGCCACCGTCGCTCCGGTCTCTGCCAAATCCCGGGTCATATCAAACAGCGGCTCATGGCATTCAGCCAGGTTCGCAACCTCGGCACCCCAGTAGTTCATCTCCTCATTGATATTGAGAGTCATCTTGCCTTCCCACGAGGGTTCGACCTCATTATTCCACTTGCCCTGCAAATTCAAGGGCTGCGAGCCGGAACGGGAACCCGAAATCATCAGATAGCGAGCCATTTGGAAATTCAGGGCCACCAGCTGCAGATCGTCGGCGTCGAACAACCCCCAATCATACTTGGCAGCATTGACGCCGGCCTCGATCGCATCCAAACGCTCGTCGGTGGGATTATTGGTTTTATTCGAGGTGCCCAGATCCAGAGTGACGCGGTTGAACAGGGGTTGATAATCGTTCAACTGCCCCTGACGCAAGGCCGTATAGCCCTTGGCCGCAGCATTGGACACGGTTTGCAAACAGATTGCACTCTCATCAGCGCTGATATCATCATACTTGGCAAAATTCGACGCAGCACCCAACACCAGGGTCACAGCATTGGCATTGCTCACTGACAGGGACGAACCGGAAGGTGAGACAGAACCGCCTTCACAGAGAACCCGGGCACGGGATTCAAATTCAATATCACTGGCCAAACCATTGGAGCCCACATGATCGACTGCGCCGTGCAGAACCACATCAGTACCGCTGGCGCTATTGCTCACGACCGTGTGCGGCGTAGTCAAACTGCAGGTAAAGCTGATGCTGCCGGATTCGCTGGCGGTCAAACGGACCACAATCACCTTGTCCGGATAACTGGCAAAATAGTCCCGCTGATAGGTGACACCGCCGGTCGTATAAGTGACCGAAGCGGTCGCCGTGGTCAGATCCAACTGACGGCGATAGCTCGAACCGGAATGGCCAAAGGTTAAACGCAGTTCAGCCGTCGGCTGGTAAGGACACTGACGCAAGGGGACACTCATGAAGTTATTTGCAGCCACATCAGTATAGCCGGCGTCACCATTCCCAGCCCATACATAATTCTGGATCTGTTGCAGGTAGCCGGCAGCGCCCGCGTGAGAATAGTCATGCGGATGACCGGCCCAGACCGTATCCTCATTGAATTGGATGATTTCTGTGGCCATCCCGCCGTACACCATCGCGGCCAGCTTGCCATTCCCAATGGGCAGGGCCTGATTGGATGTCGCATTGGAGATGTAAGCGGCCTCACTGTTGTAAAACAAAACCATCGGCCCGGGATCGGTGATTGCGATCTGACCCAAAACCAGCAATATACTCATAAACACAAATAAAACATGACTTTTCATTGAACCTGCCCTTTCGTCCATCAACATGATTCAAAAAACATAAAATGAGTCCTTATCTTCCAAATAATCCGCCTTTTAGTTTACTATTGACTGATATCCTGAATCTCCTGTTGGGTTAGTGAACGACTGTAAATCCGTAAATCGTCAATTAAGCCCTCATAAAAATCACTTTCAACCAGACCATCATATTCCTGACCGACTGTAAATATATCCTGATCTCCGACCAAAGTGGTCGTTACAAAATCGTAAACGGAATTTCCATCGACGTATAAGGTACATAAATCCAGAGCAGATGACAGCACGTAAGCAACATGATGCCAAGCCCCGTCAAAAACAGAAGAATTACTTATCTGCCATTGATTATCATAAATCCCCAGATTGACACTCGAAGCATTTCGGCCAAACATGAGGCGATTCCCACCGGAGGCCGTATTAAATGCACACAAAAACTGCTGTGCATCTTTGGTTCCGGCCTTCATCCACAAACTGACAGTAACATCGCGGCCTGACAATGTGCTGTAAATGTTCTCAACCAGCACATAATCATCAACGCCGTCAAAAGACAAAGCCCCGCCTAAGGTGCCAACGGCCCAAGTCGGACCGTTGACCAATTGACCGGAATGACCATAGATCGAATCATCATCGGCGATATCCCCGCTTGTTTCGTTGAATTTCAAATAAAGCTGCAGGCTTTCATCAGCCAGCCAGTTACGGGCCAGAATCTCAACATCTAAGATATCTACCTTGTTATCGCCGGAAAGATCGGCGCCATCGCATGCCGGGATGTCCACACAGCCGGTAACCAGCCACTGGACTGCAAGCCCCGCCAGGTCCGTCAGGCCCTGCGTACCGGAATAAGTATTGACCACATTAATCATCATCGTTGCAGTATCGTAGTCACCGGATGTACTCTCGTAGCGAACCGTGAATGTATTTTGACCAACATGCGCATCCTTCGGAGTGCCTGACAGATTTCCGCCGGGCGAGATAAGCAGCCAGTCGGGACCGGACTCTTTGCTGAAAGTTCCAATGCCGTCAGCGTAGTGTGTTAGTGATTGGCCGGCATAAGGTGCCAGTTCGATACCATCCAGATTACCGATCGGATCAGTTGCAAACGCAAGATCCCCTATTGCCGTCCTGCCGGTGCCGTCGGTGTATAGGATTTCCGCAAACGTCAGGCCAGACGATACGTTCCAGATGGCAACGTCATCGATATAGCCGTTGTAATCACCCCTGTGCATGCCGTTCGGATTGTCGCCATAGAAACCGATTCCGATGTACTGGCCGTTGTAGTTATTCGATGCACTGGTCGCCAAGGTGATCGAACCGGTCTCATTTGCATTGAGCCAGGCGCGCAGCTGGCCTGATGCATCGATGGATACCAACACGTGGTTCCACCCGTTCAAGGTAGGTGAATTGCCGAATTCCGGTATCGCGCTGTCAACCGTCAGGCGACAGGCACCGGACGGCAGCAGTTCGATGCGGAACGTCTTTGCGCTCGTTTCGTCGCCGGTTTTACTGCCAAGTATACAGGCGATGTTGTCGGAGGAAGGCAGGGCCGTCGGCTTAAACCACAGCGAGATGGTCATCGGAGCACTATCCGGGAAGATATTGTTGGTTCCCGAATCGGACCACCCGGCGATCAAACCGTCTTTAGCGTAGGTACAGTCCAGGCATCCTCCCCCCAGCAGTTTGGCATCGGCATCGAGCCAGGCCGCCCCAAAGGGGTTGTTCGGGTTTGAACTAAATTCGGTGGCAACATCCACAAAGTCCACGTCGAACGGCCAATAATGGTAGAGCTCGGCGGGAAGCTCAGCAACGGTCTTAAACATCCACAGACCCCCGGTGATGACCGATTCGTCGGCTGTGACTTCATCGATGCGCCAGTAGTATTCCGTGTCCCTCGCCAGGGTCGGCGGCGTAAATGAGGCTGCGGTCTGGCTGCCGTAGCTGACAAGCCCGGTGGGCGAGGTTCCGAAGTAGATGTTGTGGCTGACCGCCGTGCTGCCGGGGCGCCAGGTCAGTGTCGAGCCCGCATCTGCAGTGCCATCCCCGTTGGCCGGTGCAGGAACGGTTGCTTTGGTCGGCCAGAGGGCCGGGTCCCCGATCAGGATCGTAGTTCCTGTTCCCTCCTGGACGATGGATGGTATGTCAGCCGCCGGATCGAGCGTATAGGTATAGGACGGCACAAAAGCATCACCGTATGCAGACGTACTGCCCGTGCACCCATCGAAGATGTTGCCGACTGACTTGATCTCCACTCTGAAGGTGCCGCTGGCCCCTGAATTGTAAAGACCGGCGTCTTTCAAAGGATTATTCACGTGGTCAAAGTAGTTGTTCTCGGCCAGTACCTGAAAACCCCATGAACCGCCGATGCAGTAGTAGTTGCCGGTGCAGGAGTAGTAGTTGTTGAACACGTGATTCTGGCCGTAGCGACCGCGGGGCATACGCTGATCGGCATAGTTTCCCCACCAGTTGTGGTGCCAGGTGATGTTCAACTTGCCCACGTCAGCCGGGTTGTCGTCGGTCGAGCCTACCAGGCAGGTGAGCCTGTGGTCATTGATCTTACTGGTATAATAGAACTTACACCAGGAAACCGTCACATAGTCGCACTGATCTGAAAAATCAAGTTGGCCGTCAGCTGCATCATAGAACGTACAGTGATCGATCCAAAGGTGTGTAGCCCGGCGGCAGATCAGACCATCCTGCGGCATAGCACCTGAGAAGGTAAGGTTGCGAACGATGACGTTGTCAAGATCGGTGACCTTGACGCTGAATCCGACGATCCTGGCATCGTACCCGATGCCCACGATGGTCTTGTGCGATCCGACATTGGGGATATTGTAATCCCCGTGAATGGTGCCGACGACCTGGACGATACGAGGGGTATCATCGCTGACGGCCGTTACAAAATCGTCTTTGTTTGTTACCGTCACGACCTCACCGCCTTGACCGCCGGTTATGCCGCCATCGAGCGTGGCCCAGCCAATCGGTTCGGTGTCGACCGCCAGACAAGAAAAGCACAGAAGGATATAAAATAGACATCCAACGCTGATTAAATGGTGCTTACTTAACTTTAGTTGTTCTCCATCATTCATAATCGGATTATTGCCTGCTTTCTTTATTTGGGGCTATTTGTCATCGAATTGACGATCGTCCGGTTCTTAAACCCCATATTCCACACGGCTGGCCGGATGCACTTAGATTCACTTTGAGATGCTTTGCGAATGCAGATGTTGCTCGTATGACACATGGAAAAACAGCCAATGAACATGTCATTCTCATTAATACCCTCCGTACAAACCGTCTTGCCAGATAACAGGATTCATCCGAATCTTTACCCTGTCTTGATTCAGAGACACTCTCCCCTCACACAATGACTCATGATACTTGATTATGACATAAAATAACGACAAGGTCTTCCTGTATTTGCAAAATATCTTATCATATTCTTAGAATTTCAACCGTATAGACCCGTTATTTCGGAATAACAATTTCCATATTAAAGTACAGGTTTTGGGATGATTTCTAATTAAATCCTTTTATTTTGATGATTATTGCTGTCGAGTGCTGCGTTCCTGTGATGCCTTTTTTAGATCATAGCCCTGATCAGACAGATAATTATTGATTCGTCCTTTGTATTTCCCAAACCAGGCGTGTTTCTCTTTGGAAGAGCCCGCATCCATCGCCATCTCCCGTGCTTCGACCAGGTAGGCCATAACGACGGTCCTCTGCTGCTCGGTCAACTGAGGCAGCATCTCGAGATAGTTGTTGTATGTCACCTGCACAATACCATAGGTCATGCCATCCTTGACCTGATCGACCTGGGCAGTTGTCAATAAAGCGGAAAGCTTCAATAGATACCGTGTATGTAACTTCTCCAGCAGGCTTTGGGTCATCTCCGTCAGGGCCTGGATGGCCGGTTTGGCTGAGTCCGGGTTCCCCTCCGCCCGGGACTGGATGGCCTTGATCTGCGCATCACGCGTATCATGCAGCATGCTCAGACTGCGATATTGATCGGCAATCAGATTCTGAACTTGCCGGGCCTTGTCTTTGTCTTCAATTGCCAGGATATCAACGATTTTTTGGGCGCGATCCTGGATAACCCGGCTATAAGCAGGATCAGGATCCACAGGCGGACAAATCGGGACGGGTTCACGAACGACGCCAGGGACCAGGACGGTTAACAGGATTGGAAATAGTATTGTCACATTCATCAAAATGGGCCTCCTGGTTATTTATAATTCGTCTATATCATAGGACTTTGGCTTCTCATCTGCCGCCGTTCAACACGATGACATCCTTTCGACGAGATGAGGGGGCCACCTGCAAATCAACGACTTTACCCTGCTGCATCTTACCCTGTACAACGGTCTTTCCGGGTGCATGCAGTTTAAAGATAACGTCCCACTCCTTTGGCCAGGCAGGCATCAGGTAGATTTTGTCATCGACCGTCTGCATGAGCATTTCCTGCAAACCAATCATACCGGAGCCGCCCCAGTTGTGATCCGGAACCCAATCATGGCCGGGGCCCCAGAAGGTGGGACAGCGGCGTCCCGAATCGCCCAGTTTCCGGACCGTTTTGGCAGCCGCCTCTTCGGTAAGCCCCAGACGCGCACAAAAAATGGCATCCTGATGCCAGCTAATGTAATCTTTCTGCCCTTCACGATCGGCACCATATTTCCAGGTGTTGATGGCGATTTCCAAATCGGAACGACCGATACCGTACAAACCATAAGGGAAGGCCGGATAAAGTTGAGGCAGTTCCACATTCTGAATACGTTCATAACGCCCAGCCGGTGCCAGAGTGGGAACTCCTTCTCTCTGCCGTATCGGCAGGGGCGGAATCCGCTTGAGATAGTCTGTGAAATAGGCGCGTTGATCCTCAGTGATCAGGCCATCGGGCAGCGACAATAAACGGGTTATTACGACTTGGAGTGCAGCGATCACAGGGGCGGGATTGGCAGCCATTTTATAGGTTTCACCGGCGGTACTGGGATACAGCACAAGGTGTCCGTTCGGATCCAGAGGGCTGTTCGAACGCTGCCTGTTCAGGGCTTGATATCGTTCGTCAAAGAAAACCAGACAGCTTTCAATCATCGGCAGATAGGCAGAAATATCCTGATCTGTAAAACGATGCATCTCCAAAATCATCCAGCAAAATTCCAGAGCGGTATCCCAGTGATACTCCAGCCAGGCATTGTATTGCAGGCCCGGATCATAGGTATCCGGCCGTTTCCAACCGTATTCAAAAGCAACCGGCAGGCCAAAATTCTCAATCTGCTCGGTGTAGCAAGCCCCGCGGTGCCCCCAGTAAACCTGGGACCGCAACTCGGCCGCCTTTAGTGTACGTCGATAAAATTCAAACTGTGGGCGCATCATATCCGCATCGCCGCTTTTGAGCATCGGCCAATACACCAAACGCTGGTTTTGAGCCGTAAAACTGCCGCCGCCCCATCGCCTGAAATCCGGCGAATATTTTTGTTTGCCTTCGGTGAATTCAGGATCCACCGTAAACAATCCGCCATTAAACTTGGTGGGCCATTGACCGTAAGCATTACATGCCTGCTGATAGCGAAAGAGCTGATAGTTGCGGCCCAGGGTCCAGGGAGTTGTTTTCTCCTGCTTGTCGTTGATCACGATGTAACTGCGCTGCCAAAACTGTTTCCACCAGTCCTGTGTCAACGTACGGTGGTCTTCGCAAGCCTCATAGGTTTCTGCAAGCTGCATCAAATCCTCTTTCCACTGCGAAAGTGATTCCGCCTGATCCACATGAGTATAAATAGCAACTTTATGTGATAACACGGCACTCTTACTCTTTAATCGCCATCCCTCATACTCCGTACTCGCATATTGCCCCTTGGTCCGGCCGGCGGGTTTCAGGGATTGCCCTCGGACCAGGACACCAAAGGTGCGGTTCGTGATGGGATTCCAAATCCGATCCTTAACGGAAGACAATCCCTGCTGTTCAATACAGAGATCGAAAGCATTGGGCGACTGGCTATCGTTGCGATGATATGCCAGGACATCCTGACCATGAAAGCCCACTACGTCTTTACGCACGACTGCCTTGACAGGAGCACCCAGGAAGGAACGGTTGCTCTGATTGGCGCCATCGGTAAGAACTCGATCTTCGTTCCGCCAGGATTCATAAATAACTTCCAATGAAACAGGTTTCCGGCTTTGAATGTCTACATGAATGACCGGATGAAAGACATCCACCCACACATCGACCTTCACAGGTTGAAAGTCAAGTTCGCCCAGAATCTCGACATATCCCTGCTCCAGCTTCAGGGTCTGGCAAAATTTTTCTGCTTTGGCCCAGGGATCAGGAGTGAGCTTGATTCGCATGCGTCCCAATTTAAGAAAGCCGTTATTCTCATCAAAGGTACCGCTGCGAGACATGTAAAACAGCAGATCCCCATTTTCAACCCATACATTCAATCCGATGTCACCGCCCCCGCAGGGCATGGATTCACCGGCATTTTGACCGGGACGGGTCCATGTCAGATTATACCGGGACAAATCCGGCTGAGCGGCCGATGAGAGACTCAATAACAAAACCACCGGGATCATAAGTCGGAACAAATACGTCATATTAATGCTCGACACCAAGAACCTCTGCGACGTCAAATGGCTTTGAGAAAAATAATGATAATCAAGCCACGAATATTACTTACACCCCACCATTAGGCAGTCTATGGGAGTTTCGATACTCTCGGGGAGTACAACGGCAAAGTAGTTTGAACGAGGAGTTGAATCGGCTCAGCGAATTAAAGCCGGATTCAAAAGCGATCTCGAGAACTTTTTTGTTGGACGTGACAAGCAAACGCTGTGCATGCTGGACACGATGCTGAATTACAAAGTGGTTTAACGTGATCCCAAAAGTTTTCTTAAAGACATAGGCTGCGTAATCCGGGTGTAAATTGACTGCCTGCGCGATATCTGACAATCGAATCTGAGACGTATAGTTCTGTGCAATGAATTTTGCCATACTTTCAATTTTGCTGAAGTCATAGGTCCCGGTCGATCTTTTACTACAGCCGGAGGGCAATTCTTCGAATGCTGCCTGCTGTTCTAAATTCCGTGCAAGACGCAGAAGACGAGCTCTTATTTCGAGCAACACCATTTCGCAGGTTGCGGTTGAATCCTGATTGATATCTCGAAACCACTGTTCAAACAAAAGCTCATCATAAGAAGTTGACGTGTCAATCTCTTGGAGCAGTTGACCATTTAGAATCTGTGCCATGATTCTCTCAGGCAGACCCCAATCAAGTACCCACGGCAATGGAAGCGTTATCACATAATAAGATTCAATGTCTTCGAAGTCCACAATCTGGTGTGGTATAGAAGCCCAAAATACTGCGAGTTTTCCACCTTCAACCGTAATTCGTTCACCCCATAAAAGATATGTCAGCTTTCCACCGACAAAAAAATTCAGTTCGATTTCAGCGTGTTTGTCAGGCCGATTCATCAGCCTGGGTTCCCACCGCTCACACGTGAAACCATAGGGTGTGAATTCTTTTCGTTTATGATCAAAATGTTCCATAAATCTAAGTATATGGCAACTTGTGGCACATATCAACCCCGAAATGCTTTTTTCTTGTATATTTTTGGGTAATACTAAAATGACGTTTCGTTCAAGAAACCAACCTATACCTGAACCGCCTTCGCCATTAAATGCCCTTATCTCATATCTTCACGGATCCATGCCCTCCTTGTCATTCTGTAAGTGCCTTCAGAAAAAGAATTAACAACTGTTTTCCTCTGGAAC
>JAFGIF010000224.1 GCA_016929755.1 Deltaproteobacteria bacterium
AATAAACCTGTTTTAATCCATTCGAGATCAGACAGGGTTTTGCATTTTCGTTTGTAGTTGCATTGGTTGACCAGGCCTGTTAATGGTGGATCAACTTTCCGAATACTGTTTTTGTTGTATATGTTTGAGCAGCCATGAGTAAAAAAATTCCGGCCCTCAAGGAAATGTCAAGCTAAAAAAGCATTATTATTTATTATTTTAGCACTTTACAGCTTAATAAGACTAAAAAGAACCCTTGTTTTACATCCTTTCCAGATGGCTCTCATAGCCTTACAGAATCCTTTTATCGACTATTTTTTTAATAAATTTTGGACACCGTTGTCTACTTCTGATTCGAATTACTGGGTTTTCTTCAGCAGTATATTGTCGGCGCTCGTGTATTTGCCCGCAATGACATCCACGGTAACTGATCCTGGTTGGTAACCATCCTTACTGGCAGTGACCGTGAAACCGGTTCCCTCGGTAATATTGCTGAGAGTGTAATGTCCCGTTGAGTTAGTGGCGTCCTGGTACGCCCCCGCCGTGACCGTGGCGCCCTGTATCTGCTCATAGGTGTCGGCGTCGAGAACCGCTCCATAGATATATCCTGTAAACAATCGTGGGATCTCTATGGTGCAAGTAGGTAGATCGGTGTATTTTAACTCATTGTTAGGGTTTGGATTATCATAGGCCCAGATGAAGTCATCGTAGCAGCAATTTCCCATCCACCAGTCGGCCACCCACTGCAACCGTCTATTATAACTCATATTTAATGTTATTTGTCTGTTATTAGAATTGAGGTGGTCTTCCCCGGGAAGATATACGGCAGTAGCGCGTAGTTTCCCGTTTTTCGTTGACATGTCAGGCATATTTTTCCACAGGTGACACTTTTTATCGGTCCGGTGGAAATCCCACGTGGGTATATATGAGTTCGAGGAAACATTGCTCGCTGTCCAATCGGTTATGGTGACGTCCTGCTCCTTTGTCGCATTATAGGATATTTCCGCTCCCGGGCCGTCGCTCTTTGAAGCCTTCAGTTTAAAGCCTATTGAATGGGATATGTGGTATGTTGTCTCATTGTTCACGGTATCAGGGCTCAACTGACTGTATTCTATGCCGCTTCCGAAGTAATTCATGAAATGTATGGACTGCTGAATGAGTCCATATTTCCACCCGCTCAAGGGTTGATTTGTTTTATAATAGTTGTGATACTGATCAATAAATGCATACACATCGGCAATTGACATTACCTTATATTGTTCGTCGTTCGGCGTTCCGTCGTATATTGTGAACAGTTGTAATATGACCCTGAATTCATGGGTGTAAACGTCCAGGGGTGGCTTGACCCAATATCTTTGATCGCCTTCCCAGTCGGCATACCAGTATGCCTGTTGGTCATCGGGATCGGGAGTGAATGTAACCCGTGGAATATACACATTATCGGGGGGTGTGCCCGTTTCGATGTCAAAAGACTTGGTGTCGTCATCATCACTTTTGTTGTTGGACCTTGCAACGGCGGTATTTTCCCTCGTGTGCTTTTTCGCTTCAAGGTAACTGATAATATCATCGATGCTTCTCCAGAGTTTTTCATTATAACCGGGATTGCCGTGATCAAATTGTTTCCACGACATCACATTGAGGTGATCCCTAGGGGCCTTATCGGTGACTAAGTCAACGAGGTATCCGGCGTGATCGCCTTCCGTCTTGAATTTTATGTGCTGCCCGATATGTGCGACCTGTTCTTCCGTTAAGTCAACAAAAAGAATCGGTACGCTTTCCCGCAGCGCCTCGTCGATCAGGAGTTCATTCGAGGAAAGTGTTTCAACGGAATGAAAATCTCCGTCGATAATAAGAACGTCGAAATCCTGAATCTTTTGGGACTCGGAATATTCTGAGATGTCAAAATAAGTTGATTCGAGCGATTTGACCAATTGCCCATTGTAACTGCTATGGGCAAGCGCATTGAACTGTTTTTTCCAATAGGAGGATTCGCTATCGCATCCTTGAAAGGCAGCCAGGATAAAAACTGCCGTAACGGTTATTGCCGCGTTAATAATGTAACATTTCCTTATTTTCATGATACTACCTCCTTTGTATAGGGTTTAGGATTGGCAGATTTTTCAAACTCCCAACATAACACCCGTTCTGTCAGCAGCAAGGCTGGCAATATCTGAGGTGGTTTCCATAGAGTGACCTGTTGGCTTGAGGGTAAAAGGTGGAAAGAATAGTCTTGAATTACATATAAATTTTATTAAAAGAGTATAATTGATCTATAATCTAAATTATCTAAACTTATGCTAAAATAAAAAGTACTTTGATGTCAAGGAGAATCGATTCGGGATGATTTCGAGGATTTTCTAATAACTTTCTATTATTTCTTCTAAAATGAAAGGAAGGAAAAGAGTGAATAGAATAGTGGAAAATGGGGTCAAGTCGGCTCTTGACTCTTTATGATGCTTTCAACCAATTTTTCTATCCTCATTCTTAAACCCTTGTCAGCTTTCAGCCCTGATTTCATTCTTTTATAAGATTATATTTCATATGGTTTATTAATCATAATATGGGGAAGATAAAAAAAATCATTTAGCTGATAGAATCTATTAACCAAAATATGGACCTGGGTCCATGTCTTGAATAGTGAATTAGTGCTTATCTTATTATTCACTATTCAGGACGTGACCCCGATTACCCCAAGAGTCAAGAGCCGATTTGACCCCTATATTGCATGAATGGGTGACCCGTGTAATGAAATGCAATGTTAGCGAATGCTAGGCCCTTGGCACTTTAATATCGAAATATCTTGTATTTTCTAATTTCTTCAATTCATCAAAAGTTGGTTTGTCCACTGGCCTCATTATTTTCCCTTGCCTGCTGTCAGGTGTAAAAAGTATTGTATGAACATGTTCGATAGCACTTTTTGAAGGTTCTGTAAAAACAACCAACTGATTTTCATATAAAATACATACCGGGGGGCCATAGAAAGGTTTATTGGGTAGTTTGAGCGTTTTAATATCCGACAGCTTAATGTTCGTCTTTGCCTTTTTCAATGAACTATAATAATTCGGACGGTCTCTAGGAGGTAGCACTACAATATGTTTTTTTAAACCAAATGCTGGAACGGTATCGCTATATAGAGATACCAAGCCTATCCATGGCTCCCAGTTCACCGATTCAACCGAAAATAAATACCTCGAATCGATTATTTCATCATCTGGATTTAATATTTGCTGCCTTATATGGTTTAAATGACTCTGAAGTGCCCATGAATACCCCAGCAATCCAAACCACATCAAATATGCTGCAGTCAGGTAACCAACCTCAATCAGCCTTTGGTTTCTTAGTATCGGAAAAGGTATCGAAAGTTTAATTTCCGGTGGGTTCTTTCCAAATTTTTCATTTATCATTCGATTTACACCCGGAGAGTTGCGATCAGTATGAATGACAAATGAAAAGCTTCCACCTTGCTTCCGTTCCCAATGTCCGTTTACCTTGATATCATCAATTAAAAAATATCCATCTCGAATTGCTGTTGTAAATAAAGTCTTTTTTTTATCATTTGCAATTCTTATTATTTCACCAAACCACTTATCTTGCTTAGCACCAAACATACTGTTGCACTTTTTACATAAGAAAGTCTTAAGCTTACCACCTGCTGATTTTGGTACAATATGAGCCTCACTTATATGACCGAGGTTCGCTGCTGGTATAATGCTTAAGCAAGTAGGGCACATAAAGCTATTCTTGTGTTCCGGATGAAACATTTCAAGATTTTCAGATAGCATTTTTAGGATTTGCTTTTTTAACTTACTTTTCATAGAAAGTAATTCACTATTTGCTGTGCATTAAAATCGCTAAAGGGGTTTTTACCTGCAGGTAAAGAAAAATGTTATGCTGAATCATTTCCCAACATTGGCCTCAAGATAAACAACTGCTCCGGGGGCAGACCTTCATTCTTGACAGATTGTCGCATATCATAAAGGATAAAGAGTCAACCGAAGACTTTACCCTTTTACTCTTCGAAGTCAAATCAGGGGCCTTGTCCCCTATAAGAAGACATTCCCTAAACATTAATATGAAAACCTATCTCGAATAGCAGCAGTTTGTTTTCCTCGGCGGCGTCCATTGCTTCTACGATTTGTTTAGATACGTTCACTTCGTCATTTTCAGTGTTTATATCGACGTACTGTGCGTAGCGCCGAGATGAGATCAGTCGCGCTAACTCGATTGAGAAACCGTTCTTCAGGAGTGTGATGATTGTCGGGTTATTCGTGCCATATTTGATTCGTTGATAGAAGTCTTCGTCGAGAAGTGCAAGGTCATTAAGTACCTCAACGTACTTGAGTAGGATATTGTCCACAAAATCTTGCTCCTCTTTGATCTTCTTGATGGCGATATTGACCCTTTCAGCTATGCTCTTTTCGGATATATCCACATAGCTGGCAACCATATCACCATCGTTGCGTTTTACCTCGCCCCACTTCGATCCCACATAAACTATTGGATCTGTAATTCCATCCCAGTAGCCTAGAAAACTCGCTATCATTCGACGGTACGAGCTACCCTGTTCTCGCCAAGACAAAAACATTGAATAGAAGTTCCTAGCCGCTCTCTCTCGCAGTCGTAGAAACGCCCTATAGTCCCTTTCTTGTCGATCAGTGAATGAGATGTTCAGAATGAAGATTCGAGTCAGAGCATCGAGGAGTCCGTCCGTATCATCTATGGGATCTACTCTCTCGTATTCAGCGGCGGCGGCGGCGAGTGCCGCCTCATTCTCGAAAATGTCAAACTCATGCACGCTGTTCCGAAAGCAGTGCTTGCCGATCTCAGTTTCTGAATATCTCACTGTTGCACCTTCGACGGTGTGCCGCTCAATATTCTCCAGGAACTCGAGGCCATCTTCCAATTTCTGCCGCTCTTGGTCGGAAAGTTCTTCATCAGGCTTGATAAATGTGTTGTCGACTTCATCCTTTATCGCTTTGGTAACCTTGGCTGAATCGCTCAGAAACTTCTTCAGATTAGCACCTTCGCGAGTGTAGGCACCATTGACCAAAAACACTGGGGGTTCCAGTAAGGCCATATCCCCCGAACTTTGGTTAAATATCTCACTAAATCTGCAAACTCGACCGACGAGGTTCTGAAACTGCGCGGGCGTGAGACTCCGGCGTCCCTTCATGTTGCTTAGTATGAACATGCAATCGGCGGGAAGATTCACCCCTTCAAGCAAAGTAGACGTAGCGATTATATAACGGAACTCATCCATGGAAGAAAAGATGTGCTCCACATAGAGTCGAACAATATCCGGCATTGAACCGTGGTGATAAACTAGGCCTTTCCGCACACAATTTAAGAGAGCGTAGTCCTCGTGGAGCAGATCTGATATCGCCCTAACGACCATTGCAACTTCTTCAGATACATCTGCAAGATCAGGTAATTCCTGGGCCATGCACCCCGCGACGTTCTCAATGTCCCTAGGGCGGTTCAAGTAAATGATGTTCTTTCTTTTTGCGTATGCAAATACTAGCCCTTCATCTCCGTTTCCGGGACGCGATTCCAGATCAAGAAAAACATCAAAGAAATGATCGTAATAAAACCTTGCTCCTTCGCCATCTTTGTTTTCGATCAGGAAATACCTTTCACTTTTGATACTCTCCCTTACCGTGAATGCGGCAAGCTGATAGGCTCCGTGTTTGAGTATAAGGTTACTGGCGTCGGATACAAAAGGAGAGTAAAAATTGAACAGTATATCTGTATTGCGATGGGCCGATATTAGAAGTACGTAGGAGAGCAGTGTGGAGCGATCGCTACTCTCCAGAAGATTATGGGCCTCATCGATCATGATGAGGTCGAATGCAATGGTCTCGTCCAGTTTCAGAAGCCGAAGTAGGCGCTCCTGAGTAAAAACACACACAACACGATCCATCGTAGTTCTGTACATGTCTGGATGTGTCAGAAGGCGGTACCCGAGTGTGTGGACCTCGCCCTCAATGAGCCTTCTCAACGTCTGCGAAAGCAATGCCTTAGTGGGCACTATGATGCACGCCTTCTTATAGTCTGCGACCTTCAAGCGAGAGATCAGCATCTCCGATTTACCGTAGGATGTCGGGGCAACGACAGCAAGGCTCCCGTATTGTTCAACGGGAAAAGACATCATGGCTTTCTGTTCTTTGGTCAGATAAATTCCATCACGCGCAAAACACTCCATGTGTGCGGATGAAAGTAGCTCCTTGAAATCGCTGAAGTTGGTGGTGTTAATCTGATCGTGTGCAATTAGAAACTTCGCAACAGGGATTAGGTCTTTAGCTAGCGCCGTGTCGAAAAGAGGTTCGTAATCTCCAGTGGCATTGCAGTAGCGGAGTATTATCCGATAGCCCAATGCTTCGACATTGTGGTCTCCGTGATTCATTAATAGAAGGGCTGTCCTAAGCAGTCGGTACGCTATGGAATCTCGTAATTGCAAGCGTGTGGTGGTGCCACGACACAGCTCTTGGTAGTCATCTAAGAATGACGTCCCACGGATATCGTAGCGCAGCTTGCGTAGGGTTATGGTGTCGATTGGCATTAGTCTAGTTCACCTCTAAGAAATTCCTCAACTCGCGATATCGTTTCTTTTTGAACCGAAATCACAATCAGGTCATCGAAAAGCTCTTCGCAAGACGCCTCCTCGTGGTAGCCAACAACGTCGTCATAAACCACCTCTATTGCGGGGGATGCATAGACAACAGAGACTAAGATTGCTGCCGCGGTAAAATCGTTATCGCGAACCGAAGGGGCATCGTCATCGAGAACTCTTCGTAATAGGGGGCGGACAGCTTCATCGACGGTAAGGTTGGAGTCGAATACAACGCTGTCCCATATCGACTGTGGACCTTTTTCGAGCTTGTTCATGAGGTCTGTGCATGCCGTGGATAGAAGGGTAAGTGTCCGAGCAGTTGGGGCCTGGTTTCTGCGGACGAGGCCTCCAGACTTAACCTCGCAGTACCAGACGGTTTCGTCGAGAGATTTGAAGAAAACTAGATCGAATCCCTTTCGCATGCTGCGCTCTTCCTTGTTGAAGAGTATCGACGCAGGCTGAAGAGATTCCAAGTATTCCCGAACGAGCACGTGCGTCAGCAGTTCACCAATGATTCCTTTCTTTTGCCTGCTGGTTTTGTCGTCATATCGCTCGAAGAATGCTGTAATCGTGGATCTGTAGTCAGAGTGCCTAGATGGGGTCTGGATAATGACGGAGCCAAAGCAGATCTCGGATAGTCGTTTCCGAATACAGTCCTTGAGATCATCGCTCAAAGTGTCGATGATTATCAAGTGGCAGCCGGCGGTTGTATGTGTGTAACGTATACCGTTCACTATCTGCTCCAGCTAGCATATACGACAAGGCGTCAATTGCCAATGGACGTCATCGCCACGATTCACGGCGACTGTGTAGCCGTGAGCAAGTTATTCTATAGTTTCTATTTAACCATCAACTTAGTAAAATGATTGACAAAAAATATATATCTTATTGGTCTTTTCAAACTATTTAACAGCATGTTTTGGCTACTATATAGAAAAATGAATTTGATATTAAACCTGGTCTTCAAGAATTGAATTATTTCTACAATTCTCTGCTTGTTCAAAAAAAAGTCCCCGAAAAGTAACACGGCTATTATAAGAAATGGTTGAGATATTACCTGGATTTTTGCCGGAAATATGATTTCAGATACTCAGACAGGAAAAGTCTCACACCATTTATTGATAAACTAAAAGAGAAAAAACAAACAAATCAACAACAAAAGCAGGCAGTTAATGCAATATCATTATTATATGAATATTATTCAACCGAAAATGAAAAGATTGATGTATTTAAAACCAATAAAGAGACAATATCAAGTAAAAAATGGGGATTTGAGGTAACAAACGCCGGTTGGGTCCCTTATAAT
>JAFGIF010000225.1 GCA_016929755.1 Deltaproteobacteria bacterium
ATGCGCGCAATCGTTGCAGAACCTTGTATGGATATTCTATTGCATCAACATGAAACAGTTTGAAACCTCTCTGAATATACTCAGTATACCCGTGAAACATTATGATCCGACAAGGTTGCTGCGTTCTGGGTGTCTATCCTTTGGGCAGCCGGCGCAAGCTTCTTCTGATCTGGATTGTGTATTACAAATGGTTTTCTCAGATCGAACTCTGCTTGCTTGCCTTTATTCCATTGCGATATTGGCCTCAAATAGCCGACTACCCGCGAGTAAACCTCTGTTTCCTCACCGCATGTCGGGCATGCAGGATGCTGACCGGTAATGTATCCGTGGTTCGGGCACACACTGAATGTCGGAGAAAAGGTAAAGTAGGGTATGTGATAGTTCTGGCAGACCTTGCGCACCAAATTCTTGATTACCCGGTGATCGCTGACCTGCTCACCGGCATAAATATGAAGTACTGTTCCACCGGTATATTTTGTCTGAATATCATCCTGCAGATCCAATGCCTCAAAAACATCATCGGTATAATTTACCGGCAGCAGGGATGAATTTGTGTAAAACGGCTCGGCACCATTTCGGTATTCGTCCTCATTGGCACAGATAATGTCAGGATATTTCTCTTTGTCAATCTGGGCAATCCTGTAGGATGTGCCCTCGGCAGGTGTCGCCTCAAAATTATAATTATTACCGGTAGCCTCTTGCAGATCCACCAGGCGATCCCGTATGAAATCAGACACCTCAAGAGCAAAGACTCTGCCTTCTTCCGTGCCGATATCATTGCCGAGAAGATTCAGACAGGCCTCATTCATCCCAACTATGCCGATGGTCGAAAAATGGTTTTTCCAGTATTCGCCGAAGCGACTTTTTATGCTGTCGAGGTAATACTTGGTATAGGGATAAAGATTAGCATCCGTAAAACTTTCAAGAATTTTCCTCTTGATTTCGAGGCTCGTGCTGGACAGATCGATCAATTCCCCCAGCCTGGAAAGAAATTCCGTCTTATCCTTACTCAAATAGCCCAGCCTGGACATGTTGATCGTAACAACCCCGATAGAACCGGTCAATGGATTCGATCCGAACAAGCCCCCCCCTCTACGTTCGAGTTGACGGTTATCTATGCGCAGCCTGCAGCACATGCTCCTGGCGTCTTCCGGGTCCATGTCCGAATTTATAAAATTGGAAAAATACGGCACGCCGTATTTGGCGGCCATCTTCCAGAGTCCCTCGATCTGGGGTTTGTCCCAATCAAAATCCTTTGTGATATTGTAGGTCGGGATCGGAAAAGTAAACACCCTTCCCATTGCATCGCCTTCGCTCATCACCTCGACAAAGGCTTGGTTGAACATGTCAACTTCATGCTGGAATTCACCGTATGTCTTATCCTGAATCTTTCCTCCGATGACCACGCCCTGCTTGAAATAATGTTTTGGCACCTCAAGATCGAGGGTTACATTTGTAAACGGTGTCTGAAAACCGACTCGCGTGGGCACATTGATATTAAAGATAAACTCCTGCAGGGCCTGCTTGACCTGGGAATATTCCAAGCCGTCATAATGTATAAAGGGTGCCAGCAATGTATCGATATTTGAAAAGGCCTGGGCGCCGGCGGCCTCCCCCTGCAACGTATAGAAAAAATTAACGATCTGTCCCAGAGCGGTACGAAAATGTTTGGCCGGAGCGCTTTCAATTTTACCGACTGCGCCTCGAAAACCCTGCAACAGCAAATCATAAAGATCCCATCCCACACAATAAACCGATAAAATATTGAGATCATGAATATGAAAATCTCCGCCAGAATGTGCCTGTCTGATCTCAGGCGGATAAATCTTGTTGAGCCAGTAAATCTTGCTGATCTCTGACGAGATGTAATTGTTCAGGCCCTGCAAAGAAAACGACATATTGCTGTTTTCATTGACCTGCCAATCCAGTTTATCGAGGTACTGATCGATAAGGTCGACCCCGATACCGGCTTTGATCTCCCGCATCTTGCTGTGCTGATCACGATAGATGACATATGCCTTGGCAGTATTCCGGTACGGGGAAGACAAAATAACCTCTTCAACGATATCCTGGACTTCCTCCACAGTAGGTATGTCGGCTATGGTCTGCTGAGCCAAGGAAATAACCTTGAGCATAAGCCTTCTCGCGGTTTTTTCATCAAATTCCCCGGATGCTTTTCCTGCTTTGGCAATGGCTGCTGTTATCTTGGATGCATCAAAATCAACGATTCTACCATCTCGTTTTTTTATCCTGGCGAACATAGAACCCCCGTCTTAAACGTATTATATGTAGTAGCTCTGAGAAAAGCAGGTACTATATATAGCACCTGCGAATCGGAGATCGCAAGAGAAAAATTGTGAAAAAAGCTATTTAAATAAAACAGAATTGAGTTATGCTAATTGCCCAAATCCAAAACACTTTTTGCAGTACAATTGATTTCATCTGGAATCGTCAACAAATCATGGGAAAATATTTATACTCTTTTTTTATCCATTTGCTGTTTGTAATTGTCTTCTGCCTCATGCAAAAGACAGGAGAAGAATTCTTGTATAAAATGAATATCGTTGAATCCCCGTGTATTCATCAGAATGAAATTTTTTTCAATTATTAAAAATCTCCGGCATCATAAAAACCATAAAAAGGAGGGGGAAACCTCCCCCTCCCGGTGAATCTATTGCTTATACATGGATTCTATAGTATCTGTGTATTTTTGTGTTATAATTTTGCGCTTCATCTTTAAAGTCGGAGTCAGTTCGCCGCTTTCTATGGAAAATTCATGGGAAAGCAGAGTAAACTTGCGTATCTGCTCAACGCGTGCAAAATCTTTCATCAACCCTTGGATTTTATCATCATAAAACTTGACAATCTCAGACTTTTTTACCA
>JAFGIF010000226.1 GCA_016929755.1 Deltaproteobacteria bacterium
AGCTCTAGCTTTTGGAATTGTGGAAAACAGAGGTGGATTGCGAAACGCCAGAAAGGCTTTGCATGTTTTATTATGTTTACAGGCCCGGAGGCATACGTCTATCGCTATTTTTGGCTGGCCCTTGCGTTTGGGACAGTGAATATACGTCCTCATGGTAGTTGAAACCCTCCCTGTTCGAATGCGTCTCTCAGTAGTTTTTCTTCCAACTCCATACCGGTAAAGAGCTTGAAGTTTCTCTTGGTCTGGTGATAGAGCATAGCATGGCCGGGTATGACTTTAAAGCCCATTTCATACCCTTTTTGAAAAAAGGCTGTTGGTCGCATCACCGTCTCGAAAAGCCTGGTATCATGATGTAGATGTGAGAAGTCGACATCGAAGGGAATCGAATCAGTAATTGGGGTTGCCTGGATGATGATGTCCATCTCTTTCAGGAGATCCCGCTGGAACAAGGAAATTGTGTCTGGCGGGAAAAGGTCTAGCACCTGTAGTGCTCTGGATTCTGATCTGTTCAGAATATAGATATGTTTAGCACCTCCATGCAGCAGGGCATCGATTATGGCCCGAGCTGCACCGCCGGCGCCGATAATCAGACAATGCGAGCCCTTGACATCGCCCAGCGCGTGAAGAGCTCCTATACCGTCGGTATTGTAGCCCAGAAGCGATCCGTCTTGTCTGCGTGCCACCGTGTTCACGACACCGGTGTGTGAGGAAATCGGGCACAGCATATCCAGGCATCCGGCAACAGTTTGCTTGTGGGGGATGGTGACGTTAAATCCTTTCAGATTATGCCATGATCGATAAGCACGCAATGTGTTTGCTATCGCCTCCGGGGACACATCATGAGCAATGTAAACCATGTCAAGGTTTAAGCTCGCGAAGATGTGGTTATAGATACTTGGGGCCACAACCCTGGTGGACGGGTGCGCAAGGATTGTAAAGACAACTGTTGTTCCGGTTATCTTCACTCTATCGCTTTTTTTCTTTTATTCTCTCGGCAATTTGCGAGAGAATTTCGCCGGCGGAACCTTGAATAAGGAAGTCGGAAACTGCTCCGGTCAACGGGGTCGGTTCCCGGTTTATCTCAACCACACTACAATGTGTTTTCATAACCGGTATATTGGCGAGCCCAATGAGCATGTTGTTCATACCCTTGGCGATAAGCGGTAGAGATGCCGCCGGTTCGACCTGGGCCGAGGTGCCGATCACGAGCATGAGGTCACACAGATTGGCCTCTTTCGTTGATTCGATCATTGCCTTTTGCGGAATGGCTTCACCAAAAAAAACAGCATCCGGTTTCAATGTGCCGCCACAGCTGCATACCGGGGGAAAGATATGTTCAACGTCCTTGAGAACTTGTTGATATCCGTATTTGGCTCCGCAATTCAAACATTTTGCAAAGAGCAGGTTACCATGAAACTCGACAACATTCTTATTGCCGGCTTTTTGATGAAGATTATCTACATTCTGGGTGATAAGGGTTTTGATGATTCCAATTTCTTCCAGATACGAAAGGGCCTGGTGCCCTTGGTTGGGTTGGGCCTCCCACAGGGTAAAATCGCTGTTGCCGTGCATATCTATCAAGGCCTCCCAAACCTCATTGGGATTGGCAAGAAACCGTTCATAGAAAAACATGGCAGGATCATACTGTTCCCAGATGCCACCGGGGGATCGAAAATCAGGGACGCCGGATTCAGTGGATATGCCTGCTCCGGTCAGCACGATGGCATGGTTTGATGCTATAAGGAGGTCTGCGGTCTTGCTTATTAAAGAAAGATCCATAGGTTAAAAAATGTAACAAAAATAAATGGGAAAATCAAGGAATATTGATTTATTTGTCAATAGATTGCATCACCTGTTCGGGATCGAACAAATCATTTTCCATACTGGCGTTGAATGTGTATTGCAGCAGGTGCACATCACTTTGATTTCCGGTGGCATCGTTTACCTGGATTCTTTTGAGGAAGTTCTCATCATCCAGCCAGACGCGGATTGAGCCTGTACCGTTTTTCGGTGTCATGGTAAAAAAATCGTTATTATCCTGGATTGAATAATTTTCGGACAAGTTTCCGATTCCGGAAAAAAATGCCAGAATATTCTGGGTTGCGATTTCTTTGGGTATCTCCTGGACACTCGAGGTCCCTTCGTCGGGTAAATATATCCAGACGGTATCCCCTTTCAGAATGATGATCTGTTTCTGCGGGGTGTATACATCCATCCTGACACCGACACCGCGTTTATACGAGACTTTTCCGGTGAAATGGATCTGTTTGTTGACAATGCTCTGGTAGGTGTCCTGGTAAAATTCTACCGTAAAACGAGGATGTTGTTCATAGCTGCGCTGGACATCCAATAGTTTATCAGCGAGGAGCGGCTGCGCTGAGAGAAGTATAAATATCGAGAGAAAAAGGCTATGTTTCCATTTCATCGTCATATGCCTTAACCAAAACTTTGCGTGGTTTGCCGGCCGTGTCGGCAGGGCCGATAATGCCGTCGTGCTCCATTTGCTCTATAATCCGGGCTGCCCGGTTATATCCGATCCTGAATCTTCTCTGAACGAGTGATATGGAAGCAGAGCCTCTCTTTGTTACGAATTCCAGGGCCTCATCATACATCGGATCAAATCCGTTTTCCCCCGTGTGATTATTTATTTCTTCATGGGACAACTCGGATATATGTTTTTCGATATCTTCAATATATTCAGGTTCTTTCTGTTCCTTGATAAAATTGACCACACTGTCGATTTCTTCCTCTGACACGTATGCTCCGTGTACCCGCCGCAGGAATGAGCCCCCGGGGGAGAGCAGGAGCATATCTCCCAGGCCGAGCAACTGCTCGGCACCCGATCCGTCGATTATCGTTTTGGAGTCTATCTTTGATGATACTCTAAAGGAAATTCTGGCCGGGAAATTGGCCTTGATCAGCCCGGTAATAACATCTACCGATGGACGCTGGGTAGCGACAATCATGTATATCCCTGCTGCCCGCGCCATCTGTGCAAGCCGGGCAATATACATCTCAATTTCGCGGTTTGCCATTATAAGATCAGCCATTTCATCGATTACAATCACAAGTTTTGGCAGGAATCCGTATTCTTTATCTTCTTCCCTCAGTAATGCCAGAGAAGGGGGTGCATCTTTGTTGATTTTTTTGCTTTTTCTATTAAAGGTGTCGATATTTTTTACACCGGAATCCTTGAATAACCTGTATCTTTGCTCCATCTCGAGAACGACCCATTTGAGAACGGGAAGAGAGTCATTGGTATCCGATACTACCGGATGCATCAGATGGGGGATGCCTTCATAATGGGAGAGTTCGATTCGCTTCGGGTCTATCATGATAAACTTCAACTCGTTAGGATCACAGCGATAGATCAGCGAAAGAATCATGGTATTCAGCCCCACACTCTTGCCTGTTCCTGTGGCTCCGGCAATCAAGAGATGGGGCATTTTAGCCAGGTCGGTTACTACCGGAGTGCCCTCGATATTTGTGCCCAGAGCAAGTGTCAGAGGGGCTGTGGATGTTATGAATTCTTCACTGGCTAATATTTTTCTTAAGTATACGATCTCACGAGTTCTGTTCGGGATTTCAATTCCAACGGCATTTTTCCCGGGGATGGGTGCTACCACTCTCACCGGGGTTGCCTTGAGCGCCATGGCCAGATCATCCGCCAGGGCAACGATTTTATTGATTTTGATTCCCGGGGCCGGAGTATACTCGTACATGGTAATGACAGGGCCGGGTTTGATCTCGTGTATCTCCCCATGTACCCCGAAATCTTTCAGCTTTGTGGTAATAAGGGCAGCATTGGCCTTGAGTTCCTTGGGTGTAATCGGTTGTCTTCTGGATTCGGTGTCGTTGAGTAGCGACAGCGAGGGAAACTGATAGGATTCGACAAAATTGAGCTGGGACTGTTTCGGCACCTCTTTTATCTGTCTGCTCTGAGTTTCGACAATCGTGATTTGGGGGTTTGTGTTTCCCTGTGGAATGTCGCTGTTTTTACTGGTTATTGTTTTCGGGGGACGTTTTTTTTCGGCATATGATTTTTTATCACGTCTGGATTGTATTTTATTCTTGAGCTTGGCGTTTGTTTCCTGGATGAATCCGGCCAAGGCTGCGACATCATATCCTAACATCACCCCGGCACAAAGCAGTGTGAGGAGCAGGATCAGCGATCCCCAACGGTTCAGGTAGGCCTCCAGGGCATTGCCGATTATTGTCCCTGTTATTCCGCTGGCATTGGTCTTTCCTATTATTGTAGCTTCACCAAAAAAAACTCCGACTATACCCAGAACAACAAGGAATATTATAAATGAGCTTAAAATATTTAACCATTTTACCGGTTTTTTCTTAACGAAGCAGCGATAAGCATATTCAAAAAGAAAAACAGGGATGATAAAGGCGCTGATACCAAAGATAATCAGAAGCCCGCTGGCAGTGTACGATCCGAGTTTGCCCATCAGGTTGTGGATATTTTCAACCTGTACCGAATGTGAAATACTGGGATCGCCGGAAGAATATGACAATAGGGCCAGCAGCAGAAAAAAGGCAATAAAGGCAATGAAGAGCCCCAGAATCTTAAAAGGAGTTGTCGTTGTAATATTTTGATTCGCCATATGCCCTTATACCATGCTCGCCGCTAGATAGGTAATCCCCACCAGCCAGCAGTATACAGAAAATATAAAAAAATTGTGTCTTTTTAAAGTCCATACCAAAAATTTCAAAGAAATCAAGCCTACAATAAACGCCATCAGTGTTCCGGCTACGTCACACATTGTAATGCCATGATCAGCCGCGCTCCATTCCAGTACTACAGCTCCAAGAATGACCGGAATCGCCGCAATAAAGGAATAGCTGGCAGCCCATGTACGATCCATGCCGAGGGCTACTCCGGCAAAAATGGTAGATCCTGACCTCGATATTCCGGGTATTATGGCAATTGCCTGAAACAGGCCGATAATAACGGCATCGAAAAAGCGAATTTGTCCATAGGGCCTGCCAGGAGATTTTATGCGATCGGTCAGGAAGGTCAGAGTTCCGGTAACGAGCAGCATCGCCGCAGCAAATTTGGGCATGTAAAACA
>JAFGIF010000031.1 GCA_016929755.1 Deltaproteobacteria bacterium
GCCATTATGGTTAGCCAGCCAACAAGGGAAATAGCAAACCCGAACGAGCCCATTTCACCAACCCACCCGATTACAGCCGGGATTACCCCTCCCCCCAGCACAAAGGCAAACGGGATTGTCATCGAGACCGTTACATTACGCATATTGGCTGGTCCGATGGATGAAAGCACTGCAAATCCCGCCGGGAAAAAACAGGCACCAATCATGGGCTGCAGAAAAACCGCCGGAATAATCCCGCGTCCAGTGATGTTACCCATGATAACGGTTATCAAACCGCTCAGTACAAAAATGATCCCGATCGTGCGTTTCGGACCAAAACGGTCCGAGGCGAAACCGCCGACAAAGGCCATGAAAACGCATGAAATTCTTGAAAGTGATATCACTGTATTGGCAAGGCTGCGAGATAGGTCATGTTCGCTTACCAGAAATAGTGGCAGCATGGTATAGATGCCCATGGTTACGCTGAGACCCAGGCTGAACAGAACCAGCATTATCCAGAAGGAGGGTTCCCGAAAAAGAATACGCAGCGCACTAAAGCTGGGAGCTTCACCCGGAAACTTGCCGCCGCGGCTGAACCGACCAAAGGCCAGTCCCAGGCCGAGAGATAACAGTCCGATCAGAAAAAATACTCCCCTCCAGGGAAGAATCAGCAACAGCAGCTCCGCCACGAGCGGGGCGGCAACGAAGCTCAAGTTGGGGGCCAGTTCGTGTATTGCAATGGCCTTGCCCCAGTCACGCTTGTCAACCAGAGAAGTAATGGTGGCGAGGCCCGAGGGCAGGTAGAGACCTGATGCCAGCCCGATGAAGAGCAGCCCCACTCTGAGCGCCCACAGGCTGGCGCTGAACGATGCGGCGACAAGCGCCAGCCCCAGGGCGACAGCCGACAGCACGATCGTCTTTTTGTGGGAAAAACGAGACGAAAAAAATCCTGATCCCATAAGGGTGATAAAGTATCCAATAGAAATAAAGAGAAACAGCGAACCGGCCTGGCCGTGACCGATCCCCAGGTCGCTTTCGATTGTAGGGAGCAGTGGCGCCGGAATGATCCTGGCGATAAAATTCAGGAAAAACAGCGACGTGATAAAGAGGATCGGCGGGATACATGAACGAAATGTCGCGCCGCTCTTTAATGAGGCTTTATCCGCAGGTGAGGTCATAACTCAAAGTTGATTCCTTCCAGATGGACAGGGTTAATCATGAATGTTCTGCAATAGCAACTATATTTTCATGTTCAAGATCAGATATTCCGGATTCTTATCATGAATTAAGAATTATAAAAACGGATTGGGATTCCAAGAATACTTTGTATCTAGGCAAAAGGTGAAAGGTGAAGGGGAAAATTATTTTAAGAACAAACCCATAAAGAGAATATCGTGGTATATTGTGACTAATTGATCTACAATTTTTTTAAGAGTCGTTATTTTACGCGCAAGATTTTATCAGGGATCAGGGATTTCGATGAAGTTTTTTAAGAAGGAATGTTTGCTGATTATCATCTCACTGTTATTTACTCCACCCGTGCATGCCCAAAACCTTTCCGGCATAGAAACCGATCAGGTTACGGTGCTTTTTGACAAGTCCTTGGAGTTTGCCGCCCGTGAAGTAACCCTGATTTATCCCAGCGTAAAAAAGGAACTGGAGGAAGCCCTTTGCTGGAAGGTTGATTTCAAACCTACGGTAGTTCTGATCCGGGAAAATGACCGGTTCCAGCTCATGGCAGGTCACAGTTCTTATGTAGCTTATGCTGTTGTCGACAAAAAGCTGATCGTAATCGACTATTCTAGGATGAATATTCAACCGTTTACCCTGCGAGTTACTCTCAAGCATGAACTGTGTCACCTTGTGCTCCATCATTACATTCATGATGTCCATCTTCCAAAGTGGCTCGACGAAGGAGTCGCTCAGTGGATCAGCGACGGGATAGCAGAAATTATGACCGGCAAAAGGGAATCCGTTCTCAGGTGGGCCGCAATTACCGGCAGGTTTATCCGGCTGAGCTCGCTCTCACATCATTTCCCCCAAAATGAGAGGGATCTCATCTTAGCATATGAACAGAGCAAAGGACTGGTTGAATATATCATCGCCAACTATGGGAAAAACGGGGTCCTCAATATTCTTGAGGCCATGAAAGACGGCCATGAAGCACAAGAGGCCATCGACATGGCCCTCATGATATCCACAGCCGAGTTGGAACAGCGCTGGCGCAATGAACAGAGGACCTGGTTCTCGTTATTTTCGTTCTTGATAGGGAATATCTATACGATCATCTTCTTCGTATCCGCACTGCTCACCATCGTCATCTATATCCGGGTTCTTATCAGAAAAAAAAGGCGCTTTGAGGAGGAAGAGGAAGATGACTACTTATATCCATAATAAGAACAGGGTACATCCCTCAACTTTTTAACAGCCAAGTCATAAAAAAGTTGCTAGGTGAACTCGTATAATCATTTAAACGTTTATTGATTAAACGGTTATTGATCTATCTTTTAAAAAGACTGGGCATATTGTTTGGAAGGGCAATGAAGTTATGCATTCATAAGGTCGCAAAAGTATGCTATGTGGCGCTCTCAACAAGATATTCACCGAACTCTTGCAACAATTGAGAGTAAAACCAAGAAGATCAGGAAAGGGTTGAAATGCTGTCGCCGCACGTGATTGGAATACTATACGCCCTCATCTCTGCTGTTGTATGGGGCACCGGTGATTTCAGCGGCGGAGTGGCCACCCGCTCTCACAGTCAGTTTCAGGTTCTGGCCATCATGTCGGTCCCCGGCATCGTTATAATCGCGCTCATCGCCTTTATCGTTGGTGAAACTGCACTGACGATGAAGGATATCCTCTGGGCATCGTCTGCGGGTATATCCGGGGCACTCGGCATTGCCGCGCTCTACCGGGGCTTATCCATGGGCAATGCCGCCTCGGTAGCACCTATCGCGGCCGTTATCGGCGCTGCACTGCCCGCGGGATTCGGCTGTTTGTTCATCGGCATACCCGAAGCAACGCAAATTTTCGGGTTCATCATAGCTATCGTGGGCATCTGGTTCGTATCACGCCCACCCGATTCTCATGCCCGGACAAACAGCACAGGTCTTTTGCTCGCCATACTCGCCGGAAGTGGTTTCGGCGTGTTCTTTATCCTGATAGGTCAGGTGGAGCATGGAAGAGTGTTCGCACCGCTTGTGATCGCCAAGATCACTGCACTTATTTTAGCCCTTGTTATTCTCAAAGCCAGGCGTGAAGGCATACCTTCGCTAAGAAGCAACCCGATCGCTCTTCTGGCCGGGCTGTTCGATGCCGGAGGCAATGTATTCTATATGCTCGCCAAGCAATACACCAGGCTTGATGTGGCTGCCGTACTTGCATCCATGTATCCCTCTGTCACCGTTATCCTTGCCAGCATAATTCTGCATGAAAAAGTATCCGCTTCCCAGTGGCGAGGCGTGGGACTGTGTGTAGCAGCCATTGCGCTGATCGGTTTGTAGGCTGTTAATAAAACTTATTATTTACCCGCCGGAAACCTGCTCATATAGTTCATTGCAAAAAAAGGAACTACATTGCGTTTTAATTTCAATTTTGTGAATTATTTTTCCATTATTCACAATTTAGTATTTTTCTCATCGATCAACTTATTGATATCACTGACATCACGATTATTTACTTGCATGCATACTTATTGCATATAAAGTGTTATCATATTTCCATTTAAAAGGAGACAACGGGATGAATAGATCAAAAAGATATAGATTTATACTATTGATTATGGCATTGCTGCTGTTCTCAGCCTGCAACAGCAGCAGCTCATCTTCAGGTTCGACAGAGACAACAGGAACACTGTATATCGGAATCACTGATGCTGCTTCCGAGGATTACCAGGCAGTATACGTGACGATCAGTGAGGTCCAGGTCAACAAAGGCAATGATGAAGACGGCACCTGGGAAGTTGTGGCTTCACCCAATGCCACCTACAATCTCCTGGAACTTGTCAATGGGATGATCGAGACTCTTGGGGTCGCTAATCTGGAAAGCGGGCTGTATACCCAGATGCGCTTGATACTAGGGACCGAAGCAGAGGATGAATTGAATATCCTTGGACAACCCCATCCCTATGCGAATTATATAATTGATCCGGGTAATGAATCTCATGAACTGAAAATACCCAGTGGATATAATACCGGCATAAAGCTTGTCCACGAATTCACCATCGTTGCCGGCAGAACAGCTGAACTTGTACTTGATTTCGACGCCCATAAGTCTGTTGTAAGAGCCGGCAGCAGCGGAAAATGGCTGCTCAAGCCCACCATCAAGATAATCGGCACGGTTGAAAATGCCTCGGTGAGTGGTATTGTCCAGGATGAAGAAGGGGCTCCGATCGAAGGAGTGATCGTCAGTTCCCAGATATATGATGGTATTGTTTCAATCCAGGGAAGTACACTCACGGATGAAAACGGCGGGTATCTGATATATCTCGAACCAGGATCATATTCGATTGTTGCGTATGCAGACGGCTACGCTCCGCAATGTGCCAGGCTGGAAGCACAGTATAATCAGGACCACCTGCAGGATTTTACTCTCATTGCAACAACCACGGGAACCATCACAAATACAGTTACCGCAGCAGAAGGTTCCATTATATCGATACAGTTCCTGCAGACATCACCATGCGAAGCGGGTGAAATGATCGAGATCGAAACCCTGAATGTAGCAATGCCCGACGATGCTGAAGATCCGGTTGATACAGTTACAGAGGATTTTGCGGCTGATCTTTCCGGCGGCACATACACGGTTGTTGCCTCGGACGGCATCACTACCCTGACCAGGGAGAATGTTCTGAGTGATACATCTGTAACACTGGATTTCACGACGCCGTAAAACTACATCGAACACCGGATCGCAACTTTAAGATTACAACCGGCCGGGCTCACAAGGCCTTTACTGGACAAGCCCGGCCGTTTTTCCTTGAAAACTGCATCTCTGATGCAACCCTCTTTTGATTAAATCTATTTTTTATTCGTGCCGCAATGCCTCGATCGGGTCCAGACGGGCAGCCTGGCGAGCCGGGAAAAAACCGAAAATCAGCCCGACGGCAGCGGAAAACACAAAGGCAATCACAATGATTCCGGGATTGAGCACAAAGGGCATCCCCAGCATGTTGGCGCCGGCTGCGGCGGCGGCGAGCCCAAGGATAATACCGACAATCCCGCCGAACGATGACAACACTACGGCCTCGATCAGAAACTGCATCAACACCTCGCGCTCAAGGGCGCCGATGGCCAGGCGCGTTCCGATCTCCCGCGTGCGCTCCGTGACCGAGACCAGCATGATGTTCATGATGCCGATACCGCCCACCAGCAGGCTTACCGCCGCCACCGCACTCAACAGGCCCGTGAGTATGTGCGTGGTGCTCGTCAGGGTGCTCACGATTTCCTGCATATCACGCACATGAAAATCGTCATTCTGGCCGGCGGCAATATCGCGCCGTTCGCGCATCAGGTCCTCGATATTAGCCTGAATCGTTTCGGTGGAAATACCGTCCTGCGCTGAAACATAAATATCATTGACATCGGTGGTGCC
>JAFGIF010000004.1 GCA_016929755.1 Deltaproteobacteria bacterium
CAGGGATTTGCGGTTCGAAACCAACATGAACCGACCGATCCGGAAAGCTATGACCAAAGAAGGCCTGATCACGGTGCAGGGAGAAATATCTCTGGAGGAGGCCAAGAAGCTGCTGCATAAATATAAGATCGAGAAATTACCCGTTGTGGATGAAAACTTTCATCTCAAGGGGCTTATTACCATCAAAGATATTGAGAAGGCCCAGATGTATCCATCTTCCGCCAAGGATTCCAGGGGGCGATTGCTCGTTGGTGCAGCGGTGGGCATATTCCCGGAGAATGAAGAGCGGGTTCATGCATTAATGAAGGCCGGAGTGGATGTTCTGGTGGTTGATTCGGCACATGGACATGCCAATGCTGTGATCGAGACCGTCAGGGCCATTAAAGACCTTTACCCTTCCTCCCAGGTGATTGTCGGCAATGTTGTAACGCAGGAAGCCACCCTGGATTTGATCGAAGCAGGTGCTGATGCGATCAAAGTGGGGGTGGGCCCTGGTTCCATCTGTACCACCAGAGTGATTGCAGGGGTAGGGATGCCCCAGATTACGGCAATTATGAACTGTGCACGTCTTGCCAAAGAGCGAGGTGTTCCCATCATAGCAGATGGAGGTATCAAGTTTTCCGGCGATGTCACCAAGGCAATAGCGGCCGGAGCTTCAGCCGTTATGATCGGTTCGTTGTTTGCAGGAACCGAAGAAGCACCGGGTGAAATGATCATCTATCAGGGGCGTTCGTATAAATCATACCGGGGAATGGGTTCCATCGAAGCCATGAAGCAGGGCTCGAAAGACAGATATTTCCAGCAGTATGTTTCTGATACCGAGAAATTGGTGCCGGAAGGCATTGTAGGCAGGGTTCCCTATCGAGGACGTATATCGGAGAACATATACCAACTGTTGGGAGGCTTGCGAGCCGGGATGGGATATGCCGGTTGTGGAAGCATTCCTGAGTTACAGCACAAAGCAAGGATGATCAAGATTACCGCTGCTGGGCTCAAGGAATCGCATGTACATGATGTAATTATTGTCAAAGAAGCTCCCAACTACAAACTGGAGTAATGATATTCGATGAATTTCGTTCACCTGCACTGTCATACCCAGTATAGTCTGCTGGATGGTGCCATCAAGATTAATGATCTGGTCTCGACCACTAAAAAATATGGCCAGACGGCCGCTGCCATAACCGATCACGGCGTTCTCTTCGGGGTAATTGATTTTTACAACAAAGCCACAAAGGCCGGGATAAAGCCGATCATAGGGTGTGAGGTTTATCTGGCGCCTGCTGATATGGAAACAAAGCAGCCAATCCCGGGTTTTCCCAAACATTACCATCTCGTCTTGCTCGCTCAAAACGAGCAGGGATACAAGAATCTGATTAAACTTGTATCCCTGGCTAATACCAAGGGCTTTTACTACAAACCACGCGTTGATAAAAAGCTGCTGGCTGAACTCAACGGAGGGCTGATTGCATTGAGTGCCTGTCTGCAGGGGGAGATTCCCTACTGGCTGCTCAGAGGAAATGAAGACAAGGCCGGACAGGCCCTCGAATTTTACCGCTCAACCTTTGACGGGCGGTTTTTTCTTGAGATTCAGGCCAACGGGCTTCCCGACCAGGACAAGGTGAACCCGGAACTGGTCGAACTTTCAAAACGCTATGACCTGCCTGTCGTTGCAACAAATGACTGTCACTATCTGAAAGCGGAAAATGCCAATGCTCACGAGGCGCTCTTGTGTATACAGACCCAGAATACACTGCAGGACAAGGATCACATGCGCTTTGAGACTGACCAGCTCTATCTGAAAAGTCCCCAGGAAATGGCGGACAGTTTTACCTGGATTCCCGAGGCTCTGGAGGAGACCGTTCGGGTAGCCGAATCATGTAATGTGGAAATACCAAAGGGGAAGTATTACTTTCCCGTTTATCCGGCACCCCAGGGAAAGCCACTTGAAAAAGTGATCCAGGATAAGGCCTGGGAAGGGTTACTGGAGCGTATGGGAGCTGAAATTCCGGATGAATACCGGCAAAGGCTTACCGATGAGCTGGAAATTATTATTTCGATGGGATTTCCGAGCTATTTTTTAATTGTTGCAGACTATATTAACTATGCAAAAAACAACGGAATTCCTGTTGGCCCGGGCCGCGGGAGTGCTGCCGGGTCCCTTGTGGCCTACGCCCTTGGTATCACCGATATCGATCCGATTCGCTGGGGGTTGCTCTTTGAGCGGTTTCTGAATCCGGAACGCAGGAGTATGCCTGATATTGATGTGGACTTCTGCCAGGAGGGCAGAGACAGAGTCATTGACTATGTAAAGCAGACCTATGGCCAGGATTACGTTTCTCAGATCACCACCTTTGGTAATATGAAGGCAAAGGCGGTTGTGCGGGATGTTGGCAGGGTTCTGGGGATGAGTTTTGCCGAGGTGGACAAAATTGCCAAACTGATTCCCAACGAGCTGAACATCACCCTTGATTCAGCTATCGCTGCCGAGCCAAGGCTGAAAGAACTCATGCTCAGTGATTCTATGGTGGCGAAACTCATCGATATCGCCAGGGCTCTGGAAGGCTTAAACCGGCATGCTTCGGTACACGCGGGTGGTGTTGTGATCTCGGATGAACGTCCCCTAACCGAACATATTCCGGTATATCTGGATAAAAAGAACATGCTTATCAGTCAATACGATAAGGACTGTGTAGAGCAGGTTGGTCTGATAAAGTTTGACATGCTGGGGCTTAAGACACTGACGGTTATCGATAAAACGCTGGACATCTTGCATTCCAGAGGTATTGAACTGGATATTGCCGCGATTGACCTGGATGATAAATCTACCTATGCATTGATGAGTGATGGCGATACCTCCAGTGTATTTCAGCTCGAAAGCACGGGCATGAAACAGATGTTGCGGGACCTCAAACCCGAGAAATTTGAAGATATTATCGCGGCGGTTGCACTCTATCGTCCCGGTCCTATGGATCTTATACCCCTGTATATTCTCAGGAAGCACGGCCGGGAGAAAATAGAGTATCCGCATCCCATGCTGGAGCAGATCCTTCAGGAGACCTATGGTATTATCATATACCAGGAACAGGTAATGCAGATAGCTCAGAAAATGAGTGGTTATTCGCTAAGCAAGGCCGATCTGCTCCGCAGAGCCATGGGTAAGAAAAAGCCCCAGGAAATGGAAAAACAGCGCGGGATATTTATCGAGGGCGCATTGCAGAGAAACATTTCCGAACAAAATGCTACAGAGATATTCGATCTGATGGAGAAGTTTGCAAATTACGGGTTCAATAAATCCCATGCCGCTGCCTATGCATTGGTCGCCTATCGTACGGCTTATTTGAAAGCGCATCACTTCAGAGAATTTATGGCTGCCAACCTGACGCTTGATCTAAATAATACAGACAAGGTTGTTCGACACATCGCAGAATGCAGGCAGCAGGGGGTTGAAATACTCTCACCGGATATCAACGAAAGCAGGTGGGAGTTCGTTACCACTGAAGATGGGATTCGCTTTGGTCTCGGGGCGATTAAAAACGTGGGCAAGGGTGCTGTCGAAATTATACTAAATGAGCGACAGAAGAGTGGAGCATTCCAGGATCTCTATGACTTTATCCATCGTCTGAACTTGACAAAAGTAAATCGGCGGGTAATCGAATCGCTGATCAAATCCGGTGCCTTTGATTCTCTGCACGCTAACCGAAGGTCCCTGATGGAAGTGCTCGATGTGATGATTGAAAGTGCTCAGTCATTGACTCGCAGTAGAATGAACGGACAGGAAACCCTTTTCAGCCTTGAGGAATTTACCAACGACAATCCTGTCTTGATTGAAATACCGGAAATACCCGATTGGAACGATAGTGAAAAGTTATCAATGGAAAAGGATGCCATCGGCTTTTACATTTCGGGACATCCACTCCATAGATACGAGGAACAAATACAAAAATATACCAACGCTAACACCCTTAACCTCTCTGAAATTAAGGGGTTAATTTGTGTGGCCGGGCTGATAAATTCTTTGAAAGTGGTTAGGACCAAAAGAGGAGAACTTATGGCACGCGGTATACTGGAAGATCTGCAGGGGTCAGTTCCGGTTATTTTCTTTCCACATTGTTACAGCGAATATCAGGGTGTGATTTCAGGCGAAGCCCCGGTTATTATAAAGTGTAAGGTAAATCAGCAGTTGTCGGATAATAATACGGATAAGGAAACCGAACAGGAATCGAACCATGCAGAACTCCTTGCAGAAGAGGTGTTTCCGATTGGAAGTGCGGAGGTCCACCTGGCGAAAAACATTCTGGTGAGGGTGCGTGACAGGATCAAGGCAGATGAAATCAGCGCTTTAAAAGAGACAATAGAGAATTTCAAGGGATCCTGCCAGTTGAGTTTTGAGGTCGATACGCTCTCTGCAGTAATACAAATAGATGCCGGGCAGGGTTATTCGGTTAATCCGACAGGTGATTTCATTACCCGCTTGCGGGGTATTGTCGGAGCGGGAGCAGTGGAGATACGATGAGTAAGAAAGATAAATTTGTTGATATCGACAATGCGTTGAAGGATCTCCAGAAGAGCATATCAAAACTGAAAGACGTAGATGCCGGCGAGTTGAGTGATATTGTAGAAAATTTCAGGCAAGAACTGTACCAGGGTATATCCAGGTGGAGCAGCGTTGAAATCGCCCGGCATGTGAGCCGTCCAAGCTCGGATGAGTTCATCGAAGCCATTTTTACCGATTACCTGGAATTGCATGGAGACAGGAGCTACGAAGACGATCCGGCCGTTACCGGAGGTCTGGCGATGCTCGATGAATTTCCGGTGGTGGTGATTGCGCATAGAAAACGCTCACAAAACGCTCGCGATTATACACGTCATCATTTCGGAATGGCGAGCCCCTCCGGGCATTACAAGGCAATCCGCTTGATGAAACTGGCCGAAAAATTCAAGCGAACAGTGATTACATTCGTTGATACTCCAGGGGCTTATCCGGTACCCGAAGCAGAGTTCAAGGGGCAATCCTTCAGTATTGCCAAATGCCTGGAGACGCTGGCAGGGCTTAAAACCCCCGTCGTTGCCTGCATAATCGGAGAGGCCGGATCAGGAGGGGCGCTTGCGCTGGGTTTCGGCGACAGGATCATCATGCTTGAGAATGCATTTTACAGCTCTATTTCACCCGAAGGTTTTTCTTCAATTATTTACGGTGATGCTTCCAGGAAGGAGCTTGCGGCTGATACATTAAGGGGAGCCGGAAATGACTTGCTGGAAAACGGCATCATTGATTACCTGATAAAGGAACCGGTAGGGGGCGCTCATAATGAACCGGCGAAAGTGATCGAAGATACAGCCAAAATTATCAGGGACTGTGTCAAAGAACTGGTAGGCTCGGATTTACATAAGGTTGTAGAGCTCAGAGCCCGCAGGATTGAAGGCTTGATTCCTTCCGATTAGGAATGGATAAATTTGCCCGTTTAACCTGGGAAGAAAATGCCCTTTTAAGCAAAACTGAACATTTATCGATTGCAATTCCAGCTATGGCATTAAACTTGCTACAAAGTCGCGGCAGGAGGCAAAGATGAAGATTGATCCGAATCTGGTAATCGGCAACATGGTCAACGCTAAGCCGGGGTCCACTCCGAGTGCAACCGCTGGTGTTTTTGAGGATATGTTACAGGGTATCGAAAAAAGGCAGGTCAATACAAGTATGCCTGTTCAAGGAGCATCACCAATAGAATTGATTGCTCCCCATCAACTAGGTGCGTTAACCGTGAGTGAACAGGCCCTTGAAATGCTCGAAGAGTACATGAACGCCCTTAGTGATCCGCAGTGTTCTCTGAAATCGGTGGCTAGTATGCTTGATGATCTGGGCGCAATGAAAGCCAGAATTGGACAGGCCGGGCATGCCGTTGGCGCCCATGATCCGCTATCTTCCATTATGAAAGAGCTCGTATCAACCATTGAATCTGAAGAGGTCCGCTTTGGGAGAGGGGATATGCTCGGGTGATTTGGCCTGTTGCTCTAACAGTATTAGGCCTTTTTATCGGTAGTTTTCTGAATGTATGTATCCACCGCATACCCCGCTGCGAATCGATTGTATGGCCGGCCTCGCACTGTCCGAAATGCTTAACACCAATCAGACCCTGGGATAATATTCCGGTCCTAAGTTACCTGTTCTTGCTCGGTAAATGCCGCAGTTGTTCGGCAAAGATTTCGCTGCGCTACCCTATGGTTGAGATTCTCAGCGCCCTGCTGTGTATCAGCCTCTATCTACGTTTCGGGCTCAGCCCTGAGTTTTTGATTTACTATGTATGGGTTTGCATTCTGTTGGTAATTACCTTTATTGATCTGGATTATCAGATCATTCCGGATAGCCTTTCCATCGGGGGGATCATCCTGGGATTGATTGCAGTCTTCTGGCTTCCACTCTCCTATAAAACGGCCCTCATTGGTCTGGCACTCGGCTCGGGCCTGCTTATAGCCATTATCTATGGCTATTATTTCCTTACGAAAAGGCAGGGTATGGGAGGAGGAGATGTCAAGCTTTTAGGGATGATAGGGGTGTTTACCGGATGGGAGGGGGTCCTGTTTACTATTTTCTGTGCATCCTTAATCGGATCCGTGGTCGGGGTTACCTGGGTAATTATTCGCAAAAAGGGAATGCTCGCAGCAATTCCATTCGGACCGTTCCTTTCCCTGGGTGCGATCGTCTATGTTCTCTGGGGTGCCAAGATCATAAACTGGTATCTTGGCTATATCAGCTAAGCTGCACAGGAAAACAGACCCTTCTTAAACAAGTGCTTTCCGGTAGAATAATGACAAAAAAGGAGGTGACGTATGAATGCACTGGAACATGTGCTTGAGCCGATCACCATCAAAAACATGGAACTGAGAAATCGTGTGGTCATGCCGGCCATGGGAACCAACCTGGCCAATGATGATAACTCTGTCAGTGAGGCCAATCTTGCCTATATCAGACGGCGCTGCCAAAGCGGAGCCGGATTATATATTACGGAAATTGTGGCGGTGCACCCGGATGGGTGTGCCAGTCCGAATTCGCTGGCAGTCTTTGATGATCGCTTTATTCCCGGACTGAAAAAAATGGTAGACTCTGTTCACAAAGAAGGCGGCAAGATTGCCATGCAACTTCACCACGTGGGACGCGAGGGTTTTTTTCAGCTTAAAAGCGGCAGGGCAATCGCTCCCTCGGACGTACCAAGCCTGATTTACGGCATCAAACCGCGCGAAATGACCACGGCCGACATCGCAGAGGTCATTCAGGCCTTCGGCGATGCTGCCTTGAGGGCCAAGGATGCCGGATTTGATGCAGTAGAGGTACATGGCGCCCACGGCTATTTATTGATGCAATTTCTTTCCGCATTGAGTAATCAGCGCCAGGATGAGTATGGCGGGACTATGATCAAGCGTGCCAGGTTTGTGATCGAAGTGCTCAATGAAGTGCGTCTCAGAGTCGGTGAAGCTTTTCCAATTTCACTGAGAATCTCGGTCAACGAAGCGATAAAAGGCGGCTATACGGCCGAGGATATGCAGGCGATTGTACCGGAGTTCGTAAATGCCGGGGCAGACATTATTCACGCTTCTTTCGGCACCCATGGAAGTCCGGCAGGCATAACTATCCCTCCCGTTGAATATGAACCTGGTTTTAATATCGGACTTGCGCGTAAAATGAAAGATGTCGTGAATGTTCCTGTAATCGGTGTGGGCCGCTTCACCGACCCGGCACTCGCAGATCAAGCCATTGCCAGGGGCGATGCCGATCTGGTGGCATTTGGCCGGCAGCATCTCGCTGACCCGGATTTTCTGAGCAATGCGATAAAAGGCCGGAGGGAAAAAACTATTGAATGCATTGCCTGTAATCAGGGCTGTATCGAACGGCTCATGTTTGAAGGAGGCCGGATCCGCTGCGCCATCAATCCCGAAACCGGACAGGAACTCAAGTATCCTATAGGACCGGTCAAAGAGAGCCTAAGGGTATGGGTAATCGGTGCAGGGCCGGGTGGATTGACTGCTGCCTACGAAGCTGCCCGCCTGGGTCATCTGGTTGTGCTCTTTGAAAAAGAAGCTCAATTAGGCGGGCAACTGCGCTTTGCGGCCAAGGCACCTTACAAGACAGCCTATAAGCACTGGATCGATACACTTGCGGCCAAGGTCAGGGATTCAGGCGTGGAGATGCGGATGAATACTTATGTGACAAAGGACAGGCTTGAGCTTGGGAATCCCGAGTATGTTATCCTTGCAAGTGGTGGAGAAAAGATTCTTTGTAATGTGGAAGGCAGCCGGTGCTCCATGGTCTGCGATGCATGGCAGGTTCTGAATGGAGAGGTGGACGTGGGTGATCATGTGCTGATTGTCGGGGCGGGGCTGGTCGGTATGGAGACGGCAGATTTTATCTGCTCGAAAGGCTCTAAAAATGTAACCGTAGTCGATAAGCTTCCCGAATCACCGGTTTCATCAATGACCTCACATGGATACATGCTGCACAGAAGACTCAGGAAAGCAGGCTGTACGCTGCTGTTCAAAACAGAAGTGGAACAAATTAATGAAGGTTCTGTGACGCTGAACATTGCCGGGCGCGCACAGAACATTTCACCCCTTCAACACGTCATCGTGGCAATAGGCTTAACCCCGAAGATTGAGCTCAAGGAAGTCTTGGAGGCAAAAGGGATTCAGCACGCTGTCATCGGTGATGCCAGGCAAGCCCGCCGGATTATCGAGGCAACCGAAGAAGGAGCGAGGGCGGCCTGGAACATCGTGCCCCAAACCGGTTGATAAATCCCTAAAGCGGCTGGGGCCTTTATACGGGAATTTCCTGTTGCGTGAAGAACCGGTGAAAAACCGGGGGCAGGTCATGGTAATCCACCAATTGCGCCTCATGCGAAAGATTCGACGAGTTGTAGGTATGCCAGTACAGGACCTCTTCGGTGCGGTGCGTATTAGCTTTAATGAAATCAAGTACCCCGGCAAAGGCCTTTGAAGTGTAGGTTGGATCAAGGGATATTCCTTCCAGCTCACGGGCCTGTTTGAGTGCATCCAGGCCTGCAGCGGTTGGCTCGCCATAGGCTTTGCCGAAATACCGATCGATCACAATCGGTGTGCGCAGAGCCACAGTTGGAATCATGCCGGATTTGGACAATAGCAGTCGGTAGGTTTTTTCCATGAGACCTCTGAGGGTTGCAGGGGTTGTAATCTGAAACGGTCCCAGGTGGGAGGCTGCCACCCTTATGGCGCATATTGTGGAGGTGATGCCTGCCAGGGCGCACCCCAGGGCGATACCGGCCGCGGTTCCGTTCGATCCGAGCGGACAGAATATGTACTTGGGCTCAGCTAAGCCCTGTTCTGCAAGTTGTTTTTTGAGTTCAAAGGCGGCATTCACAAAGCCCAGGGTTCCGATGATTGACGAACCTCCTGCATAGAGAAAATAGGCCCGCGGGTGTTTAATTTTTTGGGGAATATAGAATTCTATGCCGGTGCGCAGGATTGTTCCGGTGTACACCATTTCGGCCTGAAATTTATGAAACAACAGCATGTTCTGTCTGACATAGCTTGTTATGGGCTGGTAAAAGAGCAGCAATGTGCAGTCAAGATTCAGCCGCCGGCAGAATATGGCGGTTGCCAGACCATGGTTGGTGCCGATTCCGCCCATGGTAATCACGTGCTTTTTGCCTTTTTGCAGCACATCGGCGAGAATAAATTCAAGTTTGCGCACCTTGTTGCCGCCGTAGATGTCTGAGCTGAGATCATCACGTTTAATCATGAGTTCGCCTTGGGAGAGGTGTTGGAGTCTTTGGATAGACGTTGGAAATGATCCGAGTGGAATCCACGGGATTTTATCTGCAAGATCAGGATAGATATCAAAGAGGATTGGTTGTTGATCAGCCTGATATGTCATTGCTTTCCTCCCAAATGGCGGTTCGTTTTATTGCAGAAAGATCGATTCCCCTGCGTAACAGGTAGCGCTTTCTCCCCCAATAATAGAAAACGCCGGATCCGATAAAGAGAAAGAAGAGGCCGATTTTGAGTGGTGAATTGAGGTCGATCAGGATTATGGCGCTGAAGAAAAAAATCATGGTGAACCCGACAATGGGGCAGAACCGGAGCCAGAATCCCTTCAGTTTGAATTTCGATTGCTCGTATTGCCGGACAAAGCGTTTGGGAAGGATCAGGGATGCAATCAGCACCGGCAGGAAAATGGCCATTCCGCCTAATGCGGCATAGCTGCCAAAGGTTTCCAGGGAAAATCCGCTCAATACACCCAGAATGGAGAGAATCCATATAATGGTAAGCAGTATATGCGGTGTGGAAAAGCGTGTGTTGATTATGCCAAGGACCTTGGGGAGAATATTATCATCGATAATTACCAGCAGTGATTTGGTGCCCACGATAAAGAGCGCATTCAATGTGGTTGTGAGGGCCAGAATTGCTCCACCGGCTATAAAAAATGTGTGGCCGGCGTTACCCATACACAGTGAACTGGCCGTAATAAGGGGTTCTTTGGGGCAGCCGTTGTCACAGTTGATGAGTCCGACCGTGGCTATCGCAACCAGTAAATAGATACAGGCAATCAGCGGGAATGCAATAAAGAACGCCCGGGGTATTACCTTTCCGGGCTGTTTAATTTCCCCGCCGATTTCAATGATTCCATTGGCTCCAAAGTAAGTGAATGTGAGCAGCGCTACTCCCAGCACAATATTGGACGGGCCTGCCCTCATAAAATTTGAGAAGTGTGATAGATCAATATCAACAAGTCCGTTTCCCGAGTAGAAAAGCAGGGCAGATATGAGAATGATGACCATGATCCCCTGGATCTGCGCCGCAAGTTTAATGCCGAGAAGGTTGATTATGTAGAATATCGTCAACAGAGCTATCGCAAACACTGCGATTGGGACTCCTGGAACAAATGCCCGGGCATAGTTGGCGCAGCCGATCGCATACAGCGGGATCTGACCGAAAAAGGAAGCCAGAATATAGGTCCATATGCCGACAAATGCCAGGCCGGGCGAAACCATGCGGCTGGGATATTTGTAATTTCCACCGGTAGTCGGGATGGCTGAGCCAAGCATGGCAAGCGGCATCATGCTCAGAAAGACTGGAATGACTGCCAGGGCGAATGCCAGAGGCAGGGCCGGCCCGGCTATTTTGAGTACAATTCCGGTGAAAACAAAAATTCCTCCTCCGATGGTAAACCCTACCGCGATAAAAGTAACTTCCGGAAGTCCCAGAACACGTTTCAATTTGCTGTTACTCACGGTTTGTCCCCTCAATATGTTCATTCCATTAAGTATTATTCAAACAGTATACATGATTCTGACCATGTCGTGAAAAAAATAATGTACCTTTCTCATTTTTTGCTCAACAAAAAAAAGTGAAGATGCATAATGAATTGCCGTTGTATTAAGCGTTTATTATTATCCGGTAAATATTTTAGCCGATATAGGGGTAATCGCCCAGCTATGGGAATGCAGTAGGTAGAAACACCTAGCAGAATGAGAGAAAACACCCAAATATAATGAGTGATAGCATCTATTTACAATAGTTGATTGTACATGTATTTTGAATGCATACAGAGGTTAGACAAGCCGGACCTGATGAAAACTTTTGCCCTTTTATACTTTAGAAATATTTGTTATATTCTGATGTCCCGCAATGGGGCGAGAGGTCAACAGCATGAATTCTGTATTTTTATACACCCCGAAGTTTGAACAGTTTGAATTCAGCGAGCACCACCCTTTTAAACCGTATCGAGCTAAAATGGTGTATGAACTCTGTTATCGCTATGGTCTTTTTGACTATCCCTGGGTTTCAGTGTTGGATCCCGAGCCTGAGGATGCCTCAGAGATGCTCAGATTTCATTCCAGGGAGTATGTTGAGGCATTGCGGGGTGCCAATAAGGGCTATTTTGATGTTAGCATGCTCAACCACGGGCTTGGCTCCTCTGACAATCCGGTTTTCAAAGGGGTTCTTGATTTTTCACTGCTTGTTTTAGGAGCAACACTTACCGGTGCAGATCGGATTGCTTCCGGCCAAGCTGATATAGCTTTCAATCCTATTGGTGGCCTCCATCATGCCGGCCCTGATTTCGCTGAGGGATTCTGTTATGTAAATGATATAGTTATTGCAATTAAACGTCTTTTCGAACAGGGCCTGGAGAGAATACTCTATGTGGATATCGACGCCCATCACGGCAACGGTGTACAGGATGCCTTTTACGATACCGACCAAGTGATGTTCGTTTCTTTTCATCAAAGTGGTGATACGATCTATCCGGGAACAGGATTTGAAAACGAGATGGGTACGGGCAAGGGATTGGGCTATACAGTGAATGTGCCTCTGCCCGAATACACTGATGATGATGCTTATATCAGGGCGTTCAAGACAGTGTATCCACCTGTTGTCCGGGCGTATAATCCTCAGATCGTAATTGCCCAGGTCGGCCTGGATACTCTTAAAAAGGATCCGTTGACCAACTTGCGATGTACCAATAACAGTTTTCAGGAGGTGATCTCTGAGATTAAACAAAGCAATTCAAAAGTGCTTGCCCTTGGAGGAGGAGGATACAGTGTAAAAGATGTTGCAAAAGGGTGGACGCTGGCCTGGGCCATCCTCAACGATATCGAGCCGCACGACCCGTATCAGGGTCTCATAGGAGGTGCCATGTATGGATTTGAAACCTCAAGCGAAGAACTCTATGATCCTCCTCACAGAATTTCGGAGAATCTGAAAAAGGAAGTTGATAGATTTGTCGATCAGAAGCTGGCTTTTATTGAAAAGAATGTATTTCCTTATCTGGGGATAACGTGATGAAAACATTTAAGGGCAGGACACTGTTTTTTTGATAGCATTACTTGACACATGCTTGGTTTGTTTCTAATATTTTTAATAGACAGTTAAGCCCTTGGAGGTCGCATGGAAGAAAAAAAGCAGCGCTATACAGTGAAAGATAAAAGAGGCCAAGACCCTGAAGATGGGGGTGAAAAAGTAGCGGGTAAAAACACTGATCCCCAGAAAAACGATAAACTGAAGCAGCCGGAATCTTTGCCGAAAATTGATTTTGCAACTCTTGTCATGAGCTTTGCCAGTGCCGCTATCATCAACATGGGAAAAGTCCCGGATCCAATGACCGGCCAAGTGCAGCAAAACTTCGGATTTGCCCAGCAAAATATAGATATTATCGCTTTACTGAAAGAGAAAACAAAGGGTAACGTAAGCGAGGAAGAGGAAAAAATGATGGATAAGGTACTATATGAGCTCCGTTTGGAGTTCGTAGAGGCCAAAAAAGGCAATTAATGAAGAAAACTTATGTTTCCCTGCGGAATGTCATCCTGATTGCGCTGTGTTCAGCCTTAATAGGCCTGTGGGTGGCGGCCGCCCTGCGGATTTCACCCGAGAGCAAAGCCCAACCTTTCTGGGAAGAGGGCAATCCTCAACAGACGCTTCAGGTGGTACTGCCGAGTCTGAGCGCTCTTGCAAATCAGGTGAGGCCTACAGTGGTTAATATCCGTACCACGAAGGTTGTCAATCGCAAGGATCTTTATCAGCGTTTTTACGGTCCCCAGGAAGAGGGCGGCCCTTTTGAAGATTTTTACAAGAAGTTTTTTGAAAATATGCCGGAAAAGGAAATGGAGCAGAGGAGTCTGGGTTCCGGTTTCATAATTTCGCAGGATGGATACATCCTGACCAACAATCATGTAATTGCCGGAGCTGAAGAGATCCTGATTTCCCTGTCAGACGATGAAGAGTATCGTGCGAATGTAATTGGAAAAGATGATAAGACTGATATTGCCCTGATTAAGATCGATGCCGGAGATAAAAAACTTCCGGGCGCATTACTGGGCAATTCGGATACGCTTGAAATCGGTGATTGGGTGATTGCCATGGGGAATCCTTTCGGCCTCGGGCATACATTGACCCAGGGCATTGTCAGCGCAAAGGCCAGAATAATAGGCGCCGGACCCTATGATAATTTTATACAGACTGACGCCGCGATAAATCCCGGCAATTCCGGAGGCCCCCTGCTGGACATGAATGGTCATGTGGTGGGGATAAATACCGCCATTGTAGCTTCAGGCCAGGGTATTGGATTCGCAATACCAATCAATATGGTTAAGCAAATACTCGCTGAGCTCAAGGAAACAGGTGAGGTTTCCAGGGGTTGGCTTGGAGTGGCTATCCAGCAAGTGACACCCGAACTTGCCCGGGCCGTAGATCTTGATGAGGCC
>JAFGIF010000032.1 GCA_016929755.1 Deltaproteobacteria bacterium
AAACTTGCCCTCGAACATCCCCAGATCGCTGAAATTGATATCAATCCATTAATTATCACCCCTGAAGGCAGTCCTTTTGCGGTTGATGCCCTGGTTGTGCTCGGTCAAAAGCCGGAAGAAAAAGAATTTTCTCCGTCAGTGGAACCCATTGCCATCAGGGATCTGTTTTATCCTGAATCAATTGCGTTTGTGGGAGCAACGGGCCAGATAGCCAAGTGGGGGCATATGCTTTTGACTAATACTATCAGCGGCGAATATGAGGGAGAAGTTTACCTGGTAAATCCAAAAGGGGAAGACATCGTCGGGAGAAAGGTATACAAGTCGGTCCTCGATATACCCGGCAAGGTTGACTTGGGTGTTGTCACGATTCCTGCAGCTATGGTACTGGATCTAATTCCCGAGTTTGAGCGCAAAGGTATCAGGAACATGCTGCTGATTACCTCCGGCTTCGGCGAAACAGGAGAAATAGGCAAACAACTGGAAAAAGAACTGGTTGAAAAGGCCCGCAAGGCCGGGGTTCTCATCCTGGGCCCGAATACCATGGGCATCTGTAATCCGCATATCAATTTCTATTGTACCGGTTCCCCGGTTCAGCCTATGTCCGGTTCAACAGCCATGGTGACTCAGTCCGGCAACATGGGAGTGCAGCTCTTGGCATTTGCCGAACAGCAGGCCATCGGAATCCGGGGATTTTGCGGTTCCGGCAACGAAGCCATGATTACGGTTGAGGATTTTCTGGATGGATTCGAGGTGGATGAACTGACCAGTATTGTTATGCTGTATGTGGAGAGTGTCAAGAACGGCCGCCGCTTCTTTGAAAGTGCACGCCGGGTCGGCCGCAAGAAACCGATCGTGCTTATGAAAGGTGGTCAGAGCAAGGTCGGGAATCGCGCAGCAGCCAGTCATACCGGTGCCATGTCATCCGATGCCAAGGTGTTTAATGCAGTTTGCCGCCAGGCCGGCATTGTCAAAGTTGAGCAGTCCATGGATCTTCTCGATCTCTCAGCAGCCTTTTCATCACTGCCGCTGCCCAAGGGCAATCGGGCGGCTATTATGACTCTTGGTGGGGGCTGGGGCGTTGTCACAGCCGACCTTTGTTCTCAGTTTGGCCTGGAAGTTCCTGATTTATCAACACAAGCACTTAAGAATATTGATGGAATCCTTCCTCCCTACTGGAGCAGGGCGAATCCGGTTGATATTGTTGGTGAGAGCGATTTGTTAATTCCGATCAAGACCATTGAGGAACTGGTCAAGTGGGACGGTTGCGATGCAGTTATTAACCTGGGAATTATGGGGCGCAGACTTTTTGCGGCACGTCTGGCGGAATCAGCATACAAGACAGACCCGAAATACTCAAAGGATCTGCGCGAATTTGCCGGCAAATTAATGCAAGACTTTGAAATGCAGTACATAAAACATATCGTAAAACTAATGGAGACATACAAAAAGCCGATATACGGAGTAAGTTTGCTAACCGACGAGAATGACCAGACAGTTTACCCTGTGGATGGGTATACCTACAAATGTGTTTTCTACCAGACACCGGAGCGGGCGGTAAAAGCTTTTGCCAAGATGTATGAATACTATCAATTTCTGAACCGTTGATTTCGGTTTTTTTGATTGGTAACATGCCACCGTGTAAGGAAGAACAGTGTTGCTGAAAATAAAGGCATACGATTTTTAATCAGAGTCAATAAGGATGTCCAAGCATGAAAGAATTTGACAGACTAATTGATATCATGGAAAAGTTGCGTGCGCCTGGTGGTTGTCCCTGGGATGCACAGCAGGATCATAAAACCCTTTCCAGATATATTGTTGAGGAAGCCTACGAACTTGTTGAAGCTATTCAAAACGAGGACATCCCTCATCTCAAAGAAGAACTAGGGGATGTGTTGTTGCAGGTTGTTTTTCATGCAACTATCGCCAGGCAGAATCAAGAATTTACCATCCAAGATGTAATAGGTGCACTTTGTGAAAAGCTGGTTTATCGCCATCCGCATGTGTTTGGTGATGTAAGTGCGGAAACGCCTATCGAAGTAATTAGAAACTGGGAGCAGCTTAAAAAGAAAGAGCGGAACAAAGAGAATCGTCAATCAATTCTGGACGGCATTCCAGAGGATCTTCCATCACTGCTATATGCCCGCAAGATCCAGTCCATAGCCTCAAGGGCAGGCTTCGACTGGCAGGACGCAGGCGGTGTGATAGAGAAGATCCGTGAAGAGCTAGATGAACTCTCTCTAGCTATTCAGATTACCGATAATGAAGAAATCGAAGAGGAAATAGGCGATTTGCTATTCAGCATAGTTAATCTGTCGCGATTTCACAGTGTTGATCCCGAGTCGGCCTTGCGCAAAACAAACCGTAAATTCATAAAAAGGTTTCACGAGATCGAGAAAACAGCCAAAACAAATGGTGTTTCTCTGGAAGACATGACCCTTGATGAAATGGATCATATCTGGGAGCAGTCAAAAGATAAGTGATTTTTTTTGATTTGTAAGCTTTTATGTATACGGCTTTTATTCTGTAAATATAAAAAATGCTTTGAATTTATTGGATGAAAAAAAAAGATAAAGAGCCACAAAACGGATGTCATTTAGCTTCATTTTCTGGTAAAGTCTTTTGGGCGGAGGCTATGAGTGTCATTTAACAACGTGAAATGGATCACGGCATTTTTATATATTGTGAGTATCCTCCTTGGAAATCTATTTGTGATCTGGTTCGGCATCATACATGTTTTCGGGATTTCATTCCCAGCCGGTGCGATCTGGATTGGATTGACATTCTCAGTTCGTGATTTTGTGCAGAGGTTTTGGGGTCATATGGTATGGTATTTCATGCTCCTTTGCGCTGTATTAACGGTTGCTTTGAGTTGGCAGGTTGCCGTAGCCTCCGCTATAGCTTTTTTAGGTTCCGAAAGTGTTGACTGGCTGGTTTTCACTTTGATGAAAAACAGGTCAATGAAGGCCAGACTTGCGGTGTCAAACACCTTTTCCTGTCCGATTGACAGCCTTTTGTTTGTCACGATAGCGTTCGGCTGGAATATTCCCGTTATTTTGGGACAGGCTCTGGTCAAGTATCTCTGTGGTTATCTGGCATGGCCAACTATTGATGTAAGCGAGCGCTTGTATCAAAAGATTCAATCAAATGAAATTGGAGACCTAAAAAAGGCTGCCGCCGACACAGCGGTCTGAAATTTTACGTTCTACGGTTTCTTATGAGTCTGTAAGAAGCTTCTGTCAGTATCAATCAGGAAAGTTTTTTCACTCTTCCGGCAATTCATTGCCCAGTATTTCTCGAATTCTCTGCAGGCCTTTTTCAATTCGGAAAATGAATGGAATTCAAGACGTTCCAACTCTTCTAAGATTTCTCTGCGTGTAAGACTCATCTCGTTTTCTCCGATGGGCGGATTCTCATAATGGTGATCAGTGTCTTACTTAAAAATATAACCATTTAGTTAAACAAATAAATCAGCGTATTTCTGATAAATGGGTAAGAATCACGCTTGAATCTCTGTAGGAATCTGTCTGACAGCATATAAACAAACACCGGGCCATTCTCTTTAATGTTACTGAGCGAATGGTTTCCAATTGCAATTCAATCGATAAGACTGTCCATCACTCCCATAGATTACCTGTTCAAAATGTGATAGTAATTTTTTATGCATCTTTGATGCATTGGCGTTTGTTTTGACTCGTGTCAGTAATATAAACAAACAGATTATTGCGAGGAACTATAATGGGCAAAAGTGAACATACTCAAGTTGAAGAAAATGAATGTGATCACAACCAGGCTCGTTTGAACCGGTTTGTCATCATTTCAGGCCTCTTTCTTGTCACTGCTTCGTTTTTTAGTATTGTCAGGATGTTTATCGTGCCGGTTATTCTGGCGGCTACCTTTGTAACTCTGCTGTATCCATCATATCGTTGGGTGCTCAAACACTTGAGAAACCGGCGTGGTCTTGCCTCGCTTGTCTGCTGTATTGCCTTTCTCCTGATTTTGTTGATACCCCTCACCATTATGTCCAATCTGCTGGCACTGCAGGCCATCGATTTATATAATACAGCCGAGCCCAAGGTGCGACAGATTGCCGAGAATAGCGATGAAAAGCTTCTGGGATCCATTACGGATTCAAGGCTCGGCAGGTTGCTTAACATCAATAAGGTTGATTGGGAAGCAGGCATGGGGGAAGTCGTCAAGGCTGCGGGTTCTGCAATCACCACAGTGATAAACAATACCGCGCGAAGCGTGTTCGCTCTGTTAACCAGTGTGCTGATCACGCTGTTTACCATGTTCTATTTTTTTCGCGATGGACCAGACATTGTTAAGCACATCACTTATCTGAGCCCGCTAAATCGCGAATATGAAAAAGAACTTTTAGATCGTTTCGTGTTGATTTCCCGTGCCACTGTCAAGGGCACTCTCCTGATAGGTCTCATGCAGGGGACACTGGGAGCTATTACCTTTCTGATATGCGGCATCGACACCTGGATACTCTGGGGGGCGGTTATGGTTATCCTCTCAATCATCCCTCTGGTCGGCTCATGGGTGATCATGATCCCGGCTGCCGTCATCGAAGTGTTCCTCGGAAATATCTGGCAGGGGATCGTTATTTTTTTGGTGTGCACATTGGTTATATCGAATATAGATAATCTGATCAGACCGCGCCTTGTCGGGCGTAGCGCCAAGATGCACGATCTGCTGATTTTCTTTTCAACCCTGGGTGGAATTGCAGTATTCGGGGTTATGGGCTTCATAATCGGTCCGGTAATTGCCGCATTGTTCATCACGTTTCTGGATATTTATGCAGCGGAATATCGCAATGAACTCAGTGCTACGAGAACTGCAGTAGATGATTGCAAAGAATAAATCAGGGCTGCATAATGCCGCTCTAATCAATTTAAGTATAAACGCAGGCATAATCGTGTTTGTCTGTTTGAATTTATGACAGATGTCCCGAACAACTTGAATATAATATTTATTTTTGGTAATTAGTTTAATCCATACATGCACTGTTGCCAGAGCATGGCAACGAATTGCAATTAATTTTTTAAGGAGAAGTGATATGCAACTCAAAGAATGCGTGGCTGTGGTTACCGGTGGTGCATCCGGTCTGGGCGAAGCATGTGTTAGAGATCTGGTATCTTTTGGCTCAAAGGTGGCCATACTGGATATCAAGGGTGATCAGGCAAATGCCCTGGCCGATGAGCTTGGTGATAGTGTTATTTTTGTTCATACCGATGTGACCAGCGAGGAGAATGTTAAAGCTGCCATCAGTGAGGTCAGAGACGCTTTCGGGAGTGTCAATGTTGCCGTAAACTGTGCCGGAATCGGCTTTGCCGAGAAGGTCTGGAGCAAGCGCGGGTCGATGCAGCTTGCCAATTTCAATACCGTGGTTGGGCTCAATCTGGTCGGCAGCTTGAATATCATCATTCGTGCCGTCGAACAGATGGTAAACAATACCCCCAATGAGGAAGGTGAGCGTGGAGTAATAATAAATACTGCTTCGATCGCTGCATTTGACGGTCAGGTAGGCCAGGCAGCCTACAGTGCCTCCAAGGCCGGCGTGGTCGGCATGACCCTGCCGATTGCCCGTGAATGTGCCGTTTACGGTATCCGGGTTGTAACAATCGCTCCTGGTATCTTTGAGACTCCCATGATGTCGATGTTGCCCAAGGAAGCCTGTGATAAACTGGCTGAATCGATACCGTTTCCCAAGCGTCTGGGCAGGCCGTCAGAGTTTGCAATGCTTTGTCGCCAGGTGCTAGAAAACCCGATGCTCAACGGCGAGACAATCCGGCTCGACGGTGCACTGCGAATGCAG
>JAFGIF010000227.1 GCA_016929755.1 Deltaproteobacteria bacterium
CCACCATGAGATGCGAACCCTCCATAGGTATCAACGATGATCTTGCGTCCTGTAACCCCGCAGTCTGCATGTGGGCCGCCCATAACAAATCGTCCGGTGGCATTGATGTAATATTTCGTCTTTTCATCCAATAATTCCTGGGGGACAATTTTCTTGATTACTTCCTCCATGATACCTTCCTGGATGTCATTGTAGCTCACATCCTCATCGTGCTGCGCAGCGATCACAATCCCTTCGATTCGTTTGGGTTTATTGTTTTCATACTCTACAGTAACCTGTGATTTGCCGTCAGGACGTAAAAATTCCAGGATTCCGTTTTTCCTGACATCTGTGAGTTGCTTCGTAAGACGATGAGCGTAGTAGATAGGTGCAGGCATGAGAACATCGGTTTCATCACAGGCGAAACCAAACATCATGCCCTGATCTCCGGCTCCCTGCTCTTCAAAGAGACCCTCTCCTTCCTGTACGCCCTGGTTGATATCCGGAGACTGCTTATCAAGACTAACCAGCACCCCACAGGTATTCCAACTGAAGCCCATCACGGATTCATCATAGCCGATTTCCTTGATAGTCTGTCTTGCCACCCGTTGCACATCAATATTATGAGTGGTGGTAATTTCACCGGATACAATGACGAGACCTGTTGTCACCATGGTTTCACAGGCCACATGGGCATTTTTGTCGTTGGCGATAATGTCATCAAGAACAGCGTCGGAAATATGATCCGCCACCTTATCGGGATGACCTTCAGTAACTGATTCAGATGAAAATAAAAAGTTCTTGTCACTCATGAACTGTCCCTCCTGATTTTGTTTTATTCGCATCATATGTGACAATACCGCCGGATATTATCAGCTTAAAAGCATCCTCTACCGATATATCCAAGGGTATGATGTCTTTTTCCGGCAAAATGAGCAGAAATCCGGAAGTAGGATTCGGAGTGGTGGGAAGAAAAACATGAATCATTGGATCCTTATCCGGCAGATAAGCGCTTGAATGAGGTTCTCTGGTGACAAAGGCTACAGCATATATACCCTTGCGCGGATATTCAATCATGACAGCCTTGCGAAAGGCCATACTTTTCTTGAGCATGATTGCTTCCAGGATCTGCCTGGTGGCCGAATAGATAGTCCCGGCAACCGGGATCCGGATCATGAATGCGGCCAGCCAGTTCATAACTCTGGTTCCGATAGCGTGCTGAGTTAATGCCCCTACCACTAACAACAGAATCAATACCAGCGATATACCCAGAATGTCAGCAGTAAAACCATGGCCCAGGCCTGCATGTCTGGCAACAAACCTGATCAGGGCCAACACAATATATATTGACATAAAAACCGGCACCATCACAAGGGCGCCGGTAATCAGATATGTCTTGAATTTTTTCCAAAGACGCAAATGGAGCATGTTATTCCTTTTTCTGTAAACCAAGATATGAGGCGATCGATGCAGCATCAGCCTCCATGGAAATCGGTTTATTGCTGAAATCTTCTTTTATATCAATGCCATACTCAGAGCTGAATGATCTTTCGAAGTACATCTGCTGGAAAGAAGAGAATTTGATTTGATGGGAGGTAGAATCGAGCACATAACACTTGGAGTTGGGCAAAATTTTTGCATCCAGAGCCTTTTTCAGCCCGGCGATAGATTCGCCGCCCTGGGTACAAACCACATGTCCGTGACGGTTTGCCATCAGCATGCCTTCCATGATCTCGCTCTCGGTAACCGATATCGCGTAAAATCTGTCCGCAAAATGATTTTCAAAAAGCTGTTTGACTTTTGGAAACGAGACCGGATCTCCGATCATGGCAGCCTGTGCCACGGAAGGTTTGACCTTGATCGGAATGTAGGTTCCGGTGTTTCTCCATCTTACAACCGGGTCGGCATGGTGGCTCTGAACCCCCAGGATAGTCGGGAGATTACTGATGAGGCCGAGTTCATACAGATCGACAAATCCTTCCATGACGGCGGTTACATTTCCAGCATTGCCTATCGGAATCACAACCACCAGATCATCGACAGCCCAATCAAGCTGCTGGGCGATTTCAAAAGCATATGATTTCTGGCCGGCTATGCGAATCGGGTTTTTTGAATTTAGCAATACTACATGGTAGCGCCGGGCTAATTCTTCAACAATACGCATACAGTCATCAAATACTCCGGGCAGTTCTATCACGGTTGCGCCTGAACCGAGCGGTTGAGACAGTTGTTGCGGAGTCACCTTGCCCCGGGGCAAAAGTACCACGGAGCGCACTTTTGATTTGGGTAGATAGCCCAGATACAGAGCGGCTGCCGCTGAAGTGTCTCCGGTTGAAGCACAAATCCCCAGAACATTATCAAGGTTCTTGACGCGGATGACATGATTCAGAAAACTGATGGCGGATGCCATGCCACGATCTTTAAAGCTGGCCGACGGATTAAACCCGTCGTTTTTTACATAAAAGGGAACTCCAATCCAATCGCTCAGTTCCTGATTGGCCTTAACAATAGCGGTCTGGCCCTCGCCCAAATAAATAATGTCCTGAAGAGGGATTATAGGCAGAATTAACTCGTGAAACCTGAATATTCCTGCTATTTCCAGAACTGTTGATTTCTTTCTTTCATCAAAAATCTGCCGCCAGCGGGCTCCTGAAATCTGCTTGAGCTTATCAAAATCGGCATTTTCAATCTTGAGCAGTGATCCGCAATTCGGGCAGGTGTAGATAAAATCATATATGTCATAGCGTTGAGAGCAGGCAATACAGCTGTATACAAGATTTCCGCTCTCTTGTGGCAAACTATGATCTGCCATGATCACCTCACCTTTTGAAAACTTGGCTGTGTTTTAGTTGGATCGACTAAAAAACTCAAGAGCTTAATTATTATAATCACATTCGAAGAGTGTGACAATCTGTAATAAAAGCCGCTTTGACCCACTACGCCCGGATTCAACCATCAAAATTCTCTTCCCTATATGTATTATCTTGTCTTCAGGGGGCGCTACTCTATAATAGGCTCTTGACTTTTTCAATACTTTTTTGGCACCCTAGCTTTTTACAACATTTCATGGGAGGCCATATGGACATCCTCAAAGAGCTTGATATTCCTGAAGGGAAAAAACTCAAAAGCGGCAAGGTAAGAGAGCTTTTCGACATAGATGAACAGCACCTGCTGATTGTTACCACCGACAGGCTTTCAGCCTTTGATGTGATCCTGCCCGATCCTATTCCGGATAAGGGATCCGTGTTGAATCTGCTTTCACTGTTCTGGTTCGAAAAAGCAAAACCGATTATAAAGAACCATTTAGTAACCGCAAATATCGAAAAGTACCCTCCTCCTTTTTGCAATGACGAAAGGCTTAAGAGCCGATCGATGCTGGTTCGAAAGGCAGAAATTCTGCCGATTGAATGTATCGTTCGCGGATACATTGCCGGGTCGGGCTGGAAGGAGTACCAACAAAAAGGTTCTGTCAGCGGCATAGCCATGCCGGCCGGGTTGCTGCAATCCCAGCGTCTGCCGGAACCCATATTTTCACCAAGCACCAAGGCAGAAATCGGCGAACATGACGAGAATATCGACCTTAAAACAGCGGCCGACCTGGTGGGCAAAAATGTCATTGAAAAGGTGCAGCAGATATCCCTTGCTCTTTACCGGATGGCATCAGAACATGCCCTTAAAAACGGTATTATTATCGCGGACACAAAATTTGAGTTCGGGCTTGTCGGGCAAGAACTGATCATAGCGGATGAAATGTTCACCCCGGATTCATCTCGGTTCTGGCCGAAAGACCGATACGAGCCCGGCAAATCCCAGCCGAGCTTCGACAAACAGTTCGTCAGAGATTACCTTGAAACGCTTAACTGGGACAAAACCTCTCCCGGGCCCAGATTGCCTGCGGATATTATCGAAAAGACCAGACAAAAGTACATTGAAGCGTTTGAGCTAATCACCGGTGAATCGTACCGGAACACTTAGTACTTTCTGAATACGAATCACTACAAAATCATCATTGAGAACCTATCCGGATAGAACGACAGCTTACAGCCGTACCAACCACGGATATGCCCGGCAGACTCGGCTGGCTCAAAACTCTGACATGACTTCTTCATGACCTCTTACTGTTTGTTGCTTTGATAGTCTTTCTGAGTCGAGAGAATCTGCGCTACCCAGTCTTTGGCTTCCCTGGATACGGGGCTGAAAACCAGTTTTTTCCCCCGTAAAATCTCGACAAAGAGCTTAAGCATTCTCGCGGTTGCACCCCAGATTACCCCGCCATCGGCCTGAATAAAAAATATATCTCCTTCCCAGCCCCTGAAGGAAAACCATTCCTTCATCCAGGCGGTATCCGCCAGAGCGTGCCGTAAGGGCAGATAAATGAGCGACTCGGATTCATCGTTGATTGCAAACTCATACGGGAAAGGAATCGTGCCAACCACAGGGGTGATATGATAGCCCATCAGAGATGAATGGTCATCTAAAAACCCCAGAACGTCTACCGTTTCAGGACGAAGGCCAACCTCTTCATGGGCTTCCCTGAGGGCAGTTGCGATAAGGTCTGTGTCTTCGGGCTCGGATGTTCCTCCGGGAAATGAGATTTCTCCTTTGTGGTGCTCGACATTCATCGAGCGTTTGGTGAATAGAATGTGGCATTCCTTATCAATCCAGCACAACGGAATCAGCACGGCTGAAGGACGAAGGCCCTGCACCGGCTTGTTGCTTCTGCGGTGTTTCATCAGAACATCACGAATGTATGAGATCATTTCTTCTCGGTCAGAAAGCAGATCGTTCAGAACAGCGGATTTCATCGCTCAAGCGTAGCATAATTCAAAGCGCATGAACAGTCTTGACCATCGCCTGAATTGCTGTGTAATATGAGCTGATGAAAATAAATTTCACCGTTAACCACTTCCTTTTCCTCATGAAGGACCTGCTCGATACCCTTGAAGCCCTGCTGGAAAAAAAAGATCTGACAAAAGAAACGGTTCTTGAATGGAAAACAATCGTTCATAAACTATTGCTAAAGATGTTTGGAGAAAATCACGATTATGTGACAAATTTTTCTTCGATCGATTTTCAGACACCCTTCATTAACGATGCAGACAAGATTCTGCTTGAGGAAACATACCGTTTGGGTCTGGAAGATGCCAAGTCGTTTCTCATCTCTCTGATAGACGAAATAGAATCAGAGCATCTCAGCATTCCGGGCCTGATGGATATGGAAAGCATATTTGCGGAGATGGGCCGGTATATTTCCGCTCATGTGGATGACCCTTTGAGAAAAACCAGGCTCTTTCATCGGATTACCTGCTTGAGAGAGGGGATGATTTCCGGAGATATCTCCGGGAAAGAGTTGAAAAATCACATTACTGATATCGGGTATCTTGATTCGGGCCTCTTTGAGAGGATAGTGCCTCTGCTTGCCTGGTACTATCTTCAGAAAGACAGCTTGGACTGGGATTACAACAACTGAATCCTTATTTCTGATTTAGTTTATTTTTTCGAAAGGAGAAAGAGAAAGAATGCCAAAGATTGAACGCGCACTTATCAGCGTTACTGACAAAACCGGTCTTGCAGATTTTGTCAAGGAACTGTCATCGTTCGGAGTAGAAATCATTTCAACCGGAGGGACTGCTCAGCTGCTAAGAGACAGCGGTATTCAGGTGATCGATATCTCTGATTACACCGGATTCCCTGAAATGATGGACGGCAGGCTGAAAACCCTGCATCCAAAAGTTCACGGCGGCCTGCTGGCCCTGAGAGACAACATTAATCATCTAGAGGCCATCCGAAAAGCAGGCATCAAGCCCATCGATATGCTCGTGGTAAATCTGTACCGGTTTGAAGAGACGGTTGCCAAAGGAGCCCTTTTGGCCGAGGCTATCGAGAACATTGATATCGGCGGCCCGGCAATGATCAGGGCGGCATCCAAAAATCATCAGTTCGTAAGCGTTGTAACCGATGTTCGGGATTACCCAGCGATAGTTGAAGAAATGCAAAAGACCGGCGGTCTGGTCAGCGAGCAAACCAATTTTGAGCTTGCCAGAAATGCATTCTCGCTGACAGCCCGTTATGACGCCGCCATTTCCAACTACCTGCAAGGGATTGATGTGGAAAGGGGTGAATTTCCCCTTACGTATACCGTCCAGTACAAACGTAAACAGCTCTTGCGCTACGGAGAGAATCCCCATCAGAAAGCGGCCTTCTACAGCGATCTCGCCATTGATCAGCCATCGATTTCAACCGCCGAGCAACTGTGGGGCAAGGAGCTTTCCTACAACAACATCATGGATGCGGATGCAGCCCTCGATCTTATCATGGAATTTGAGGATCCGGCCTGTGTTATCCTGAAGCATTCCAACCCCTGCGGAGCCGCTCTGTCGTCAACATCTTTGGCCGAAGCATACACAAAGGCCTTTGCCGTTGACAGCACTTCGGCCTTCGGCGGCATTGTGGGCCTGAACCGCAAGGTCGATGCCGATACAGCCAGAGCCATCAGCGAGGTCTTTACCGAAGTGGTGATTGCCCCTGATTTTTCAGATGAGGCCAAAAACATCCTGACCAAGAAAAAGAATATCAGACTCTTGAAAGTGCCGGAGATAGTAGATGGCTTTCAGGCTAAAAAACAGACGTTTTTCACCCGCAGAGTTATCGGAGGTCTTTTGCTGCAGGACCGCGACATGAAAGATGTTGATCTGGACAAGGCCCAAGTGGCAACAAAGCGCGAACCGTCTGCGGATGAACTCCAGGCATTAAAATTTGCCTGGAAAATTGTCAAATTTGTCAAATCAAATGCCATTGTGTATGCCACCAAAGATCAACTGATCGGCGTTGGAGCCGGCCAGATGAGCCGGGTTGATTCATCGCGCATCGCAGTAATGAAGGCCAGAAATGCATGCCTTTCCACTCAGGGATCGGTCGTAGCCTCAGATGCGTTCTTTCCCTTCAGGGACGGGGTTGACGAGGCTGCCAAAGCCGGCGCCACTGCCGTGATTCAACCGGGGGGGTCCGTCAGGGATCAGGAAGTTATCGATGCCGCCAATGAACACGACATGGCCATGATATTTACCGGCATGCGCCATTTCAGGCACTAGGAGGTTTAATCCATGAAGATTCTGGTCATCGGCTCAGGCGGACGCGAGCATACCTTGTGCTGGAAAACCGCTCAAAGTCCTCTGGTTGAAGAGGTATTCTGTGCGCCGGGTAATGGCGGTATTGCCGAAAATGCCACCTGTGTCGATATCTCGGTTGGCGATTTTGAATCGCTGATTCGCTTTGCCAAAGACAACCGGATAGATCTCAGCATTGTTGGTCCGGAAGCACCCCTGGCAGACGGTATTGTGGATGCCTTTTCTCAGGAAGGCCTTGCCATTTTCGGTCCCGACCAAAAAGCTGCCCGCCTGGAAGGATCAAAGGCCTTTGCCAAAGAGGCGATGAAAGAATTCAATATCCCCTCAGCAGCCTTTGAAATCTTTAACGACCCCGAAAAAGCCAAGAAATTTATTGCTGATTGCCCCTTCCCCGTTGTGGTCAAGGCCGATGGTCTGGCTGCGGGCAAGGGTGTGATAGTGACCCAAAGCAAACAGGACGCGATTGATGCCATAGATTCCATTATGGTGCAAAAGGCATTCGGTGATGCCGGAGCTAGGGTGGTGATCGAAGAACGCTTGGTAGGAGAAGAGGTCTCGTTTATTGCCATCTGTGATGGAGAACACCTTGTTCCTCTGGCCTCATCCCAGGACCACAAACCTGCATTCGATAACGACCAGGGCCCGAATACCGGTGGAATGGGGGCCTATTCACCAGCACCGGTTTTGGATGAACAGCGCTACCAAGAGGTACTCGATTCAATCCTTTATCCGCTCGTGGGCGGCCTGCGTCAAAAAGGGATCATCTACAGGGGAGTGCTGTATGCCGGGCTGATGATTACCGATGCCGGCCCCAAGGTATTGGAATTCAATGTTCGCATGGGCGATCCTGAAACCCAGCCACTGCTCATGCGTCTCAAAAGTGACATCGTGCCTGTGTTGCTGAAAGTTGCCAGAGGCGAAAGCATAAAAGACATCGTCCTTGAATGGGAAGAGGGCCCAAGTGTTTGTGTTGTGATGGCTTCCGGCGGATATCCCGGCTCATACGAAAAAGGCAAACCCATAGATGGTATCAGTTCGGCAGAGGGGACGGGCGGAGTCAAGGTGTTTCACGCCGGAACAAAACTCGATGGCAGTTCGCTTGTATCCGCAGGCGGCCGAGTTCTGGGGGTAACCGCACTTGGCGTCGATCTGCCGCACACAATCCAAAAAGCTTACGATGCCGTGTCCCTGATATCCTTTGAGGGTGTCCACTACCGCAAAGATATCGGACAAAAGGCGTTGGAGAGGTTAACATGAAAGTGGCCATCGTAATGGGCAGCCGCTCGGACCTGCCTATAATGGAAGAAAGTGCCGTTATCCTGAAGCAGTTCGGACTGCCCTTTGAAATGCATGTCCTTTCGGCTCACAGGAGCCCGGACGAGCTTGCACACTTCAGCAAGACCGCAAGGGATGACGGATTTTGTGTAATAATTGCCGGGGCCGGAATGGCGGCACACCTGCCGGGCGTGATCGCCTCCAATACATGTGTCCCGGTAATCGGAGTTCCGATTGATGCATCATCTCTTGGCGGCATAGATGCGCTTCTGGCCATGGTGCAGATGCCGCCGGGTGTTCCGGTGGCGACAGTCGGTATCGGCAAGGCCGGTGCAAAAAACGCTGCTTTGCTGGCCGTACAAATCCTGGCTGGTAGCAACATCGCATTGCAAGAAAAGCTGGAAAACTACCGCGATAATATGAAACGCACCGTGCTGCAGGCTGACCGGGAAATCAAAACCCCTTGAAATGCTTGTATCCGGAAGTGTTACAGATATTGCAGCTCTGTTTTCCAGCCGGACAGGAGTTGTAGTTGCTTACCCGACCGAGACATTCTATGGTCTCGGAGCAAAAATATCCGATCGGGCTGCGATCTCGAAAATCCTTGCGATCAAAGGCCGGGAAGCATCAATGGGCATCATTGTCCTGGTCGCAGATATGGACATGGCCTGTGCGATAGCACATATTGATCAGAATCAGCGCGAATTGCTGCAAAAGTTCTGGCCCGGGCCCTTAAGCGCCATCCTGCAGGCCCGTAAGAATATTCATCCCTTGCTGGCTCCCGGCGGCAAGGTAGCGCTGAGAATTTCACCACATGAAACAGCGGCCTGCCTGGTTCGAGCAATCGGACCAATAACCTCTACATCAGCCAATCTTGCCGGCAAGTTCCCTGCCAGAACAGCACGGGAAGTCATGGCCAGCGCCCTGGAGTTAGACGGCATTCTCGACGGAGGAACAACCCCGGGCAAACAACCATCAACGCTTGTCGATTTAACATCTTGGCCTCCGGTCTGTGTGAGAGAAGGGGTAATCCCTTTTCAGGAAATCATAGTGCAGTAACCGTTGCCAACAGACACTCTGAAAATGGCAGCATGGTAAAATTACGAAAAAACCGCCTCGGTGGGTGATAGTGTCTTGATTGACAGGCATACGGCCCTGCGGTTAAAATGCCTGTTGAAATACATAGCGCCAAAGGAGAGGATATGGATTACAAGCAGATGACGGCACCCTGCGGGCTGGATTGCTTCAACTGCCCCATGTATGAGGCCAGAACAAATGAAAAATTGCGCCAAATTATCGCACAGAACATGAACCTGCCCGAAGAAAAGGCCAAGTGCGAGGGATGCCGCAACGAAAACGGAACGATCGATTTTTTGGGAATGAGAGAACCTTGCAGTGTATACCGCTGCATATCTTCAAAGGGTCTTGATTTCTGCGGTGAATGTGAAGCCTTCCCCTGCGATCGTCTGCATCCCTATGCCGACAAGGCCAATCTTGTGCCGCATAACACAAAGGTCTTCAACCTGTGCCTGATCAGAAAAATGGGCCTGGAAAAATGGGCACAAGATAAGGCCAAGAGCGTGAAAGATACCTATTTCAAAGGTTCGTTTAAACTATAAGCCTTTTGTCGAGACATAATGCAATTATACACCCGGCGAAAAGCGAAGATGGAATAAAACCCGTTTTCTTCAGGCTTGATAGACGGCGTTTCCTCCGATAATCGTTTGTAAAACCTTGATATTCCGGATCTTTTCTGGTTCTATTGAGATCGGATTTGCACTCAGGATCACCATGTCCGCCCGCTTGCCGGGGCTTAAGCTCCCTTTGATCGAATCCTCGAATTGGGCATAGGCCGCATCGATGGTAAACATGCGCACTGCCTCGGCAGCGGTGATCGCCTGCTGAACCTCGAAGCCTTCACGGGTCACGCAGCATTGGATGGCGTGCAGAACTTCGGTTGATTCAACCGGGGCATCGGATGCCCCGGCCACTCTGACGCCCGCATCGAGCAATGCCCTCAATGGGTAGGTCCAACCAGTGCGATCATGCCCCAAGCGCTTGTGCAGCCAGTGCTTCTCCGAGTGAATAAAGAGCGGCTGGGTCGAGACAACCAACCCCAGGCGAGCGATATCCGCTATCATTTTTACATCGAGCTGCGAAGCATGTTCCAAGCGGTGCCGGTGATCAGCCCTTGGATATTCCTTCAGCAAACGATCATAGAGGTCGATGCACACCCGGTTGGCGGCATCTCCGATGGCGTGTATGCCAATCTGAATTTCCGCCCGGTGGGCCGCAACCATGAGCGCATAAATTTCTTCCGGGCTGTGGGTCATGAAACCGGACTTATCCGGCTGGTCGCTGAAGGGCTCAAACATGAAGGCCGTAGCGGAACCAAAGGTGCCGTCGGCAAAAATTTTAATCGCTCCGATGCGATGCGATCCCAAATCCTGGTTGTGAAGTGCCGTTCTTCGTGCCTCTTCGATCCTGGCGATATCTTTTGTAATCAGCATAGAGTACATGTTGAACGGCACATGCTCGAGCACCATCTCCATAAACATTACATCGAATGCTCCCAGGGTGCCGGCCGGACCCTCTTCATCGGTCTGCAGCACAACTCCCGCCGAGGTGATTCCCTGAGACACCAGAGCGCTAAAAGTCCCCGCCGCCGAATCGAAAAGGGTCTCCATCTCCGGCATGGGCATGGCATTTAACAGAACCTGTTTGGCCTCTTCGCGAAACACACCGGCTGGAAAACCGTCTTGCTCCCGATCTATCCGTCCTCCCTCAGGATCGGATGTTGACGCAGTGATTCCAGATGCAATGATTGCCTGCGTGTTCCCGATCGCCATATGACCGTCATGTTTGAGAATCAGCACGGGATTATCCGGGCAGGCATCATCAAGATCGTGCCGGTTCGGCAAACTCTTTTCCACGAGACTCTGTTCATCGAAATTCAATCCGATGATCCAGGTGCCTGATGATTTATTTCGGGTTGTCTCCCTCAACATGCTCTGCATTTCAGCAATAGATCCTGCCAGGCTCAGGTTTACATTCATGTCGAAAAATACCAGCGCGACCGGATGGAGATGAGTATCGATAAATCCCGGAAGTAGAGTGGCGCCTGAAAGATCTATCGGGTGATATTTAGCGCTCAAGACCTTCCTGCAGTCTTCCAGAGAACCTGCAGCTACTATTGTTCCGCGCTGCACCGCTAAGGCCTGGACTCTCGGACAGGCATCATCAACAGTATATATTTCCCCTCCGAAATAAAGCTTGGCTTCTTCAGACATCACATTTTCTCCCGTTATTTTTTCCATCCCTATTGCCTGTCTATTGTACCGGAAATTCCGACCCTTTTACCATCAATTCCTGGTTGAAATACAAGTCTCCCGGAAATAAAGCCCTTGTCGGAAAGCCATGAACTATGAATGCTCTGTGGAATATACCCAGGAGAGGAATACGAGGCTTCCTTCTCGTATGATACACCTTTCGCCTTCAAGCTTAAGGAGATGGTTCTCTACAATGCCGCATCCCGGGAAAAAATTAAGCATGGAGTAACGGATAAAATTTGCCGGTATATAGCAGATGGAATCAATGGGTAAATCACCTTTTGTTGCTGTTTTACCCACTTTATGTTTGCCAAGAATAATGATTGCCTTTGATAGAGCATGAGTTATACTGGATGATACCTGATGACTAAAATAAAAGGTTTTTAACACAGGGGTTTATCATGCAAGAAACCAAACTGAAGGACCTCAATGATATCTTTTTTTCCTGTAACAAAGATGAAATCTTGCAGATTTTCAATGAATTTCTCGATTCCATGGTGGCAGAGGAATCACTTTCATCAACTGAAATCATGTCGCGCAATTACGAAACCGCTCAGTCTAACCCGGAGATTCACACGATCCCCGGGAACCTCAAAGACGCCCGGGATGCCATCTTTCCATTCTTCTGGGGCACTGACGGATGGTTTTCTAAGTTCCATCTGGAAAATGTAAAAGGGCCTGCAAACTATGCATCCCTTATCGGTACGCTCGCCTGTCTTTTGAAAAATCCAAACTTGTGTGTCGATACCTACAGCCAGCGATCGAACGAACTGGAGCTGAAAGCAATAACAACCTTAGCCAATCTTGTTTTTTACCATACCGAAAATCCATGGGGCATCTTCACGATCGGTGGGACCATTTCCAATCTTTACGGTGGAAAAATCGGAATTGAAAAGGTTCTGCCCGGAGCCATGAAGAAAGGCCTGCAGGGAAATAACATAACCGGCATTGTCTCCCAGGCTGCGCACTATTCCAATGAAACCCTTGCCGGCTGGCTGGGCATCGGAACTGATAATCTACATGCCATTCCCACGGACGACGCCTGCAGCATGGATATCAACCTCCTGTCTGTAAAACTGGACGAACTCTATAAGGCCAAAAAGCTGGTAGCTTTCATTATTGCTACCTTCGGCAGCACCGATGCTTTCGGGATTGACGATATCGCCCGGATCAGGGAAGTACTAGAAGAAAAATCGAAACAATTCCGGGTTCCCAATCCGCACCTGCACGTTGATGCAGCCGCCGGATGGCCTTTATGCATGTTGAATGATTACGATGTGGAAAAAAATCAGTTCGGACTGAATCAGGATGTTCTGGACACAATCCAACAGCTTAAAGAGAAATCCCTGGCAATGCGCCTGGCCGATTCGGTAACGATTGATTTCCATAAAATGGGCTGGGGGCACTACCCTTCCAGCGCCTTTATCGTCTATAACAAAGACGACCTCACCTATCTCTTAAGGAGCATGCAGCAGGTGCCTTATTTCTCCGAGGCGGATTACCGCCATGATCCGGCTCTTTTCACCCTGGAATGCTCCCGGCCGGCAATCGGCCCGTATTCGGTTATGGCCAGCCTGAACGGGATCGGGCTTATGGGTTATCAATTGCTGGTGGCGCATGCCCTGGAAATGGCCTGCCTGACAAAAAA
>JAFGIF010000228.1 GCA_016929755.1 Deltaproteobacteria bacterium
AATAGCGCAATCTGGGGAAACGCGATGAGAAACAGCGTGGCGATGATCAGTGCGATCAGCATGGGGATCACCCCTTTGAAAATGACATTAAGCGGTACATCACGGGCAACCCCGCTGACCACATACACATTAATCCCGACCGGAGGTGTAATGACACCGATCTGGGTGACAAGCACGATGATCACCCCGAACCAGATGGGATCGAATCCGAATTTCAGAACCACCGGGTAGAAAATAGGGATCGTAAGCATGATCAACGCCAGTGAATCAATGAAACACCCGCCGATAAAGTAGACCAGAACAATGATGCACATGATAATGGCCGGCGGAAGTTGGAATGAAGAGATCCAGTTGGCCACATCATATGGTATGCGGGATACTGCCAGAAAGTGTCCGAATACAGTGGCTCCGGCGACAATGACAAGGATCATGCAGCTTGTCCTGGTAGTTTCAAACAGGGCACCCACGAAATCTTTCCATGTCAGCTGCCGCCTGACAATTGCGATCACCAGGGTAGCAAAGGCACCCACCGCACCGGCCTCCGTGGGGGTAAAAATCCCTCCGAAAAGGCCGCCCATCACGAGAATGAAAATAATAATGGTTTCGGAAATTCCGGAAAGAGAGGCCATCTTTTCCCTGAAAGTCGTCTTCGGCCCCCTGGGACCTATTTCTGGTTTCAGCGTGGTCCATATCAGGATGCTGATAACAAAGAATACAGTCAGCATCACTCCCGGCAGGATACCTGCCAGAAAGAGTTTCCCGATCGACTGTTCTGTCATTATGCCGTAGACGATAAAAATAATACTCGGGGGTATCAGGATTCCCAGGCTCCCACCGGCCGCGACAACGCCAGTGGCCAACACGGGTTTATAATTATAACGCTTCATCTCGGGCAGTGTCACCGCTGCCATGGTAGCTGCGGTTGCATTTGTCGAACCGCAGATTGCGGCAAAGCCCGCGCAGGCACCGATAGTGGCGATGGCAAGCCCGCCGGGAAGGTTACCCATAAACTTATACACCGCATCAAACAGGCGCGAGCTGATGCCGGAGTGAAAGCCTACCTGTCCCATAAAAACGAAAAGCGGAATCACCGTAAGACTGTATGACCCGAAGACGGAAAAGATATCCTTGGCAAGCAAGTTGAGCGATGCGTCGAAGGAGACGACGGAACCGAAACCGATAAATCCAATCAGGGCCATCAGAAAACCGACCGGCATCCTGAAGAAGATCAGAACGAACAGCGCGATGATACCGATTACACCGATCATTGTAGGAGTCATTCGATTTCCGCCCCCCGAAGCTGCCTCAAAAGTTCAATGAACAGAACCAGACAAAGCATTATACACCCAACTGATACACCATACACAAAGGGATACGTGGGCATCTGAAGTGTTGCCGAGACCTCCCCGCTTGATCGCAAAACCTGGGCATATCTGAAACATTGCCATGCAATAACGGCAAACAGCACCAGAGCTAAAAAGGCATTAATTACATTAATGATCACCCGGACCAACCATGGAAATCGCTGGCCTATAAATTCAACCGCAATATGCCCTTTCTGAATTGATGTATAGGGAAGCGAAAAAGATATTATCACCGACCCCATAAATGCGACGATTTCATAGGTGCCCGGGATGGGCCTTCCGAACAGACGCAGGGTTACATCCGCGGTAATAAGCAACATGATGAAAACCACGGATGCTGCAGAGACCCAGTTTACTTTTTCAGCAAGCTGGGCTGTGAATCTCTCTATCCGTAAAAACGATAACATTCACGCCACCTGAATCAATTCATCAGAACCAATAAATTCATTCCTGAATCGAAAAATCGGTCCCGGCTGACAATAAACAAATCTATCATTTCGAATACTTAGCTATCATTTCATTCAAAAGGTCAATGGATTTTTCTCCATCAATTCCTTTGGATTTGACGGTTTCAACATAGCCATCAATTACACTGCCGACCGCCATTTTCCATCTCTTGCCCTCTTCCGGCGAGAGCGTAATTATCTTGTTTCCGAGTTCCTCGGTAAACTTGAGGCCTTCGTTGTCGGCCTCATCCCAGACGTTGCCATGGAGGGTTATCCACTCATTGCTGACATCACTAAATATTTTCTGGATACTTTCTGGAAGCTGTTCCCACTTCTGTTTATTCATAACTACGAACATGGCTGTGGTATACCCGATCATGTTGCAATCGGTAGTATACTTGATCACTTCACCCTGTTTCCAGCCTTTGAGGGTTTCGATCGGGGCAAAAGTGCCTTCCACCACACCCTTCTGGAGCGCTTCATAGGTATTACCCTGCGGCATTGCAACCGGGACACCTTCGAGGGCTTCAACGACCTTGGCACTCAATCCCGTCGAGCGGATCTTCATACCCTTGAGCTGATCTAGGGTTTCCACCGGCTTTTTCGTATGCAGCAGGCCCGGACCGTGCGCATGGATATAGAGCAAATGAACATCATCAAGTTCCTGGGGCTTTGTCTTAGCGTAAAATTCATTCACTGTCAGAGTGGCGACCTTACCGCTGGTATAGCCCAGAGGCAAATCTACCACCTCCATAACCGGAAACCGTCCTCTGGTGTAGGCAAAGCAGGACATCCCGATATCGGATATACCCTGCACCACTCCGTCATAGCATTCATTTGCTTTTGTAAGAGCACCGCCGGGGTATACATTAATCTTGACAGCACCTTCGGTACGTTTCTCGATCTCCCGGGCCCATGAATCTCCGGCCTTGCACTGGGCATGGGTCGGCGGGAAGAAAATGCTGTATGAAAGCTCAATGGTTTCGGCTTTCTTGGCTGCTTGTTCGGTCGGCGCGGCCTTTTCTTCGGGTGCCTTACTGCAGGATATGCAGAGCACCACACCAACGAGTACGCACATGAAACGGAAACTGAATTTTTTCATTTGTAAAACCCTCCTTCTTTGACTCTCATCAATGAAATATATTTTCTTAATATACTTCCAGACACTTCTCTTGCCACTCAATGAATCAAATACAAAGATATCTGTTGCATTAAAGCCCATGTACCTTTTCACCGGGCAGAACCCTATGTCCGTTCCTCAAGAGAATATCAATCGCCCGGTCGGTGTTGTCGAACCTGAAAATAATCACTGCGTTCTCTCCACTGCGCTCGACAAAGGCATACATGTATTCCACATTAATATTTTCTCTGGACAACAATTCAAGGATCTCATACAGACCTCCCGGCCGGTCAGGAACTTCGACCCCGACCACGGTAGTTCTGCCCACCGTCATACCCTGGGCTTTCAAGACTTCCCTGGCCTTGGCGACATCGTCTACAATCAGCCGCAGAACTCCGAAATCCGTGGTGTCGGCCAGGGAAAGGGCTCGAATATTAATTTTGGTGTCTCTAAGCACCCTGGTCACGTTGGTAAGCCCACCCGGTTTATTCTCCAAAAAAATCGAAATCTGTTCAACCTTCATCTGTAACCTCCCTTTTAGATTTCTCTCTTATCTATAACGCGTTGGGCCTTGCCTTCAAATCGCTCCAATGTTTTGGCCTCAACCAGCTTGACTATACTGGTTACGCCAAGAATATCCTTGATGTCCTTGGTGATCCGTTTCTCAAGATTCTGCAAGGCACGCACCTCATCTGAAAACACATCCTCGCTGACTTCGACCTGGACCTCAAGCGTATCCAGACTGCCCTCTCTATCGACAATGAGCTGGTAATGCGGCTCGAGTCCCTCAATACTCATCAACACGCTCTCGATCTGAGACGGATAGACATTGACCCCTCTGATAATCAGCATGTCGTCACTGCGGCCCGTGATCCGTTCCATCCTGACAAACGTCCTGCCGCAGCGGCATATCTCGGGCATCAAGCGCGAAATATCCTTGCTGCGGTAACGGATCAGAGGAAAGGCTTCCTTGGTAATGGTAGTGAAAACCAGCTCTCCTGCTTCTCCGTAAGGAAGAACTTCTCCGGTTACGGGATCGATAATCTCTACGATAAAATGATCTTCAAACACGTGCAGGCCATTTCTGCCTTCGGCACATTCAATTGCTACTCCCGGACCCATCACCTCGGAAAGGCCGTAAATATCCAAAGCCATGATATTGAGCTTATCCTCGATCTCAGCGCGAATTCTCTCACCCCAGGGCTCTGCTCCGAAGATGCCGACCCGCAGTCGCAATGATTTCATATCAACACCCATCTCGGCCCCAGCCTCGGCCAGATAGAGCGCATACGACGGAGTACAGCAAATTGCTGTTGGCCCGAAATCCTGCAGCAGCATGATCTGCTTCTTGGTGCTGCCTCCGGACATGGGGATAACGCTGGCCCCGAGTTTTTCAGCGCCATAGTGGGCTCCCAGGCCACCGGTGAACAGGCCGTATCCATACGCATTGTGGATAATGTCGTTGCTGGTCAACCCCGCAGCGGCATATGAGCGTGCCATGAGTTCGGCCCATGTCTCAATGTCGCGCTTGGTGTAGCCGACAACCGTGGGTTTGCCGGTTGTGCCGGATGAAGCATGCACTCTGACTATATTGCTCATGGGCACGGTGAAAAGCCCGAACGGGTAATTGTCTCTCAGGTTCTGTTTGCAGGTAAACGGCAACCGCCTGAGATCATCCAGACTGTTTACATCCTCCGGGGTTACCCCGGCCTCGTCAAACGCCTTACGATAGAAGCCGACCGTATGATAGACACGCGCTACGACCTGTCTGAGACGTGAAAGCTGTAGTGCCTCCAAGGCCTCCCTGGGTAACGTCTCGAATTCCTGGTTATAAATCATTTTCTACATCCTCCCGGGACAATATTTATTCAGATTTAACTGCACGCCCTTTGAGAAAACCTTCAATATTTACTGCACGGATCTTTTCTTTAAGCATATCACTCAAGACCCCGACCCACAATGATTCTTCAGGCTCCAGCAATGTGGAGAGCACTCCCAACAGTATAAGGTTGACCCCGCGCGGGTTTTCCAGTTCACCGGCCATATCATTCCCATTCACGAAATGAATCTTCCCGGTCTTTTGTTTAATGATGGGTGTAACATCAGGATACTTGTCTTTCCCGGCTATTACTGAGGGCGGAGAAACCCGGCAACGATTGATGATCACGGTGGAGTTCTTATTAAGATAGGCCATGTAGCGGGCTGTTTCCAGTTCCTCGAATGACAACAGGATGTCACACTCTTCCAGCGGAATGATGGGAGAGTAAACCTCTTTTGAATAACGCACATGCGACATCACGCTGCCTCCCCGCTGGGCCATGCCGTGAATTTCGGATTTCTTTACATCGCATCCGGAACGCATCATTACTTCTGCCAGAATGTCCGATGCCAGGATTATGCCCTGCCCGCCGGTGCCGGCCATAAGGATATTCATATATCACCTCCGATAGCATCTGCCGGGCACAACTCGCTGCATAAACCGCAACCAACACACAGATCACTGATAAAGGCCTTGTCTTCTCTCAATTCCAGTGCCGGACAACCCAGCCCGATACACACCTTGCAGCCCGTACATTTCTCTGAATCCACCCGTAATACCCGGCCGGAAACATTTCTGGATTTCAGCAGCACACAGGGCGACTCCGAGATGATCACAGCTGGGCCCTCACACTCCAGGGCTTCGTTGACTTTCTGTCTGGTTGCCTTGATATCATAGGGATTTACTCTGGCCACCCACTGTATTCCCAGGGCCTTTACCAGAGTCTCAATATCCACATTGATTGTAGCCTGCCCTTCGAGCGTGATTCCGGTTCCCGGATGGTTCTGGGAACCCGTCATGGCAGTTGTGCGATTGTCCAGTATAACAATAACAGCAGCGCCGTCATTGTATGCAAGGTTGAGCAAGCCCGTGATTCCCGAGTGGAAGAAGGTTGAATCGCCGATAACCGCCACGATCTTTTCCTTTCCCGCACCAAAAGCCTTGGACATGCCGTGGGCATGGTTAATGCCGGCCCCCATACACAGGGTTGTATCAATGGCATCCAGGGGTGGTAAAAATCCCAGGGTATAGCATCCGATATCCCCACAGATAAAACATTTATTGCGTTTTAAAGCATAGAGCATACCCCGATGGGGACAGCCCGGGCACATGCTGGGTGGTCTGCCCGGCAGTTCTATCTGCGCAGCACTTGCATGTTCCTGATTCGAAATGGCTGCCTTAACTTTGTCCGGAGAAAGTTCTCCGCACATTGACAACCTACCCTTGCCCCGGCACTTTACCCCCAGGGCTTTGACCTGTTCTTCGATAAAAGGATCGAGTTCCTCCACGATCCACAGATCGTCCACCCTGCCGGCAAATTCCCGGATCATCTCGTCAGGCAGTGGATAG
>JAFGIF010000229.1 GCA_016929755.1 Deltaproteobacteria bacterium
CTCAGGCAGTCTGAAATGGAAATCAGAGAATTGGAAACAATTTTCTGGGCCTATCGAGACAGGATGATCGACCTGGAGAATGACAGGCGCATCCGTTATGTCCATATATATAGAAATCAGGGCTGCCAGGCGGGTTCCACAATAGATCATCCCTATTCTGTCTTGATGGCATTACCCATAATTCCTCAAACTCTTCAGGAAGAACTTGATGGGGCACGCAGGCATTTCGATTACAAATCCCGCTGTGTATACTGTGACATCATCCGCCAGGAAATCCAGCATAAAGGGCGTATAATAATTGAAACCAGGCATTTTGTCGCCTTTCAGGCGTTTGCACCCCGGCAGCCCTTTGAAACCTGGATTTTGCCTAAACGGCACTCGGCGATGTTTCCCGAAGTCGAGCCCGGAGAGATTCGTGATTTGGCCAAAATATTCAAAGATGTTTTTTCACGCCTTGATGCAGCGCTGAATTTTCCCGATTATAACTATGTGATTCACACCTCACCCTTTGGATTAAACTGCAGCGAATTCTATCACTGGCATTTGGAAATTCTGCCCAGGGTATGCCGGCTTGGCGGCTGCGAATTGGGATCGGGTGTATATATCAACTCCACGCCCCCTGAAGAGGCTGCGCAGTATCTGAGAGACTTGTGAGATTAAAGTAGAAACAGGCTAAAGGCTAAAAGGCGAAAGGAAAGATAATTAAGAATTGAGAATTAAGAATGATTAGAAACAGGAAAAAGGATACAGGAAAGAGAATTGAGAATTAAAAATGCTAACACCTGTACCTGCTGATTATGGATATAAACTTATTGAGGTTGTTGCAAAGTATTTGATGAAGGGTTAATGCCATGCCGAGATTTTTTGCCGAGATCATCGATTCACAGCATGCCATCATTGCAGGCAGGGATGCCCGTCATATATCCGGCCCATTGCGTATGAAGGCGGGCGATGAAATCCTGATCAGGGATACTATTCAGGGATACCGGGCCAGGATCCGATCTGTCAGCATGCATGAAATACAGGTGGCGGTTCTGGAACCCGATGAACTTAAGAACCGGACAGATCGTATCGTACGGTTAGCGCTGAGCCTGATAGATCCCAAAGATATGGAAACGGCAATACGCCTGGCTGCAGAGCTGGGAGTGGCTGAGATTCAACCGGTGATTGCGGCCAGATCGAATATCAGGTCTGTAACCCAAAAGCGCTATGCGCGCTGGAATGATATTATCCTCGAAGCGGTCAAACAGTCACAGCGCAGGACTGTTCCTGCCGTGTATCCACCTCAATCCCTTGAGGACTTTGCCCTGGAATCTCAGGTTGCTCCCGGTTGGAATCTGATGGCCTGCCAGGATGCAGCGTGTTCTCTGCGTGATGTTTTGCACCATGATGTGCGCATCTTGATCGGTCCGGAGGGTGGATTCACTGAGAGTGAGTTGTCTTTGCTCGAGCAGCATACATTCAAACCTGTCAATCTGGGTGGGACCACCCTGCGTTCTGTCACGGCAGCCATTACGGTCGCGGCCGTACTCGGGCTGTAGTGATATTGTTGCCGCTCAGCGGGTTGCGATTACAGTAAAGCTCTTCAAGTGAATCGAAGGGCGGCCGTTAAGCGCTATTGATTTGCGCTTTGCAATGAAGACAGGAGGCTTTCCGCCTGGCTTTTTTCATTGAAATATTCTGTGTCAAGTGCCTTTTTCAGATAGCCGATTGCATTTTCTTTGCGCTCAAGATCGACAAGGGCAAGGGCCATATGGTAATTTATTTCCGCAGAATCGGGTAGTTTTTCCAGGGCCAGCGAAAACTGGGCCAGGGCATTGTCTGCAAGACCTTTTTTCAAGAAGACATACCCCAGGGTATCTGCTACCCGGGGGTCTTCCGGATATGTATCCTTTGTATTCTGTGCAAGCTGAAGCGCCCTGTTCAGATCGCTGTCCTTACCGGATTCAGACAGAATCCAGGCCAGATTATTAGCAGCTATCCCATGGGTGGGATTTTTTTCAAGAATGTAGGTATAAACTTTCCGGGCATCCTTTAGATTGTTCGACTTATGATAAACCAGCGCAAGCATGGTGGCTGCCTGGAGATCGTCGGGGTTTTTATTGAGGATGCTTTCGTATTCTTTCAATGCCTCGTTGGTCATTGAATTGCGAACGTAAAAGGCAGCCAGAGCATGGTAGAGTTCGTTGAGATCACTCCCCAGTGCTACGGCATGTTTCATCATGGCCAGGGCTTTGTCTTTCTGTCCTGCTTTTTCGAGAAGCCGGGCATGAATCAGAAGAAAATATGGATCTTGTGATGTACTGCTCAAGGCAGCTACTCTCTCGATAGTGCTATCAATGCCGATAACCTTTGGTGCAATGGCGGTGTAGAGTTTTAATGCCTCCAGGGATTCGGGCCTGTTTTTGAGTGCCTTGTCTGCAACCTTTAATGCTCCGGAAGTATTGCCCTGAGCCAGCTCAAGCAGGGTTTCAGCGTGCATCGAGTGCCACGTATCGGCATATAATTTTTTCATAGTCCGTACATATTTACTGCTGGATTCCTGTTTCCCGAGTCTGAGCGAAGCCAATGCCCCGATATACAGGAGTTCGTCTGATTTTTCAGCCGCATTGCCGAATCCTTCGACTTCCACGAGGGCTTTTTCATACTCCCTCTGAGTAAAATATATCCTTGCCAGCAACGCATGCAGCGAAGCATTGTTTTTATTTTTGCTGATGGACGACTCGATCAGTTCTCTGGCTTTTGAGATTTCCCCCTGCATGAAATAGGCACTTGCGCCCAGAAAGGCCACTTCAGGGTGTTCCGGAATGCCTTTGATCAACCTTTTCAAAACAGCTATGGTTTCCCCGGCATTTGCGTCATCCAAATAGATACGAGCCAACATAATTCTGGCCGGGATTGTATCCGGATCATCTTTGAGGGTTTGGGTGAGCAGTTCTCTGGCCTCATCCGACTTTCCAGAATCCATGAGAATCTGAGATTCAAAGTAGCGGGTGGATGTGGTGTCATTGAGCGATCGTGCCTGGCTGGCAAGCTGCAACGCTGTTACCGGATCGCCCTGCATTTTGGCAAAACCGGCATCAATCATGTATGGTCTATGATCGTCGGGGAATCGTGATTTTAGCTCCGTGATGTGAGATTTAAACAGGTCGGGCATATCATGATCCCAGTAAAAGCGAGCAAGAACTATTCCGGCACTGATATCTTCTTTTGCTGCATGATAGGCTTCCTCCGCCCATTTCTCTGCTTGTGTCATATTATTTTGCGAGGCATACATAGTGCTGGCTAAGAATCTGATCTTGGAAGATTCGGGGTAGGCTGTTATCCCTCGTGAAATGAGATCTGAGGCCTGATCGGTTTTCCCGACAGCCAGATACATTTGGATTGCATTTATGAATATTGGCTCGGAGGGCACACCGGCCTGTATAAGTTCTTCCATGATGCCGATGGCTTCTTCGCGTTTGCCCGACAGAAACAATCCCTGGGCCAGGATTTCTTTGGCCTGAAGGTTTTTCGAGTCGGTCTCCAGGATCTTGGTGGCTTCTTCGATTGCCTGTTCGTAATTATTGCTCAGTAGTTGCAGTGAAGCGTGGTATTCGTGCGCCTTCTGGTTCGTCGGATCGGTCTTTATGGCACGGTCAAAGGCGCGGTATGCTTCCGGGACACGTTTCAGGCTTAACATGACCTCGCCGAGCTTGATGAGTGTTTCTGCATCATCGGGAGCAATCTGCAGGGCATTCTGGTACTGAATGGCGGCCTCGGCATACTTTTCCTGCTGCATATATTCCTGGGCACTGGTTAAATATTCCTGCCTTTTTTCTTCGGGGTTGTTAGCACATCCTGCACATATGAGCTGAAAGGCGAAAAGCAAAAGGATTATCGCTTTGATTTTTTTCATAAGACCTCCAAAAATAAGAAACTTTGCAAAAGATATCACAGTTGCTGTATCAGGAAAAGCAAGAAACAGGCGTGTCTTGCAGGGATGAATAA
>JAFGIF010000230.1 GCA_016929755.1 Deltaproteobacteria bacterium
ATTTTTTAAAAAGGGGGATTGAAAATGAAGAAGATTTTGATGGTTTCACTTGGTTTGTTGTTTTTCACTATGGCCTTTGTTGGTTTCTCCTATGCCGGCCTTGTTGAATTAGATGCTCCTGAGCAAACCGTACTGGAAGGCAAGCTGAATATTAACACTGCAGATATTGATGAACTTACCATGCTACCTGGAATCGGCGTCGTGACCGCAGGAAGGATTATCGAATATCGGAAAGAAAAGGGCAATTTCAAGTCTATCGATGAAATCATAAACGTAAAGGGTATCGGCGAGAAAAAATTCGGAATGGTAAAAGGCCACCTTGCGGTTGAGGGTGAATCGACACTTACCATGCAGTGCCGTACCTTACGCCAGGTAACAACAACAAAATAACAAAAATAAATTTATTTCGGATGGCATGCTACTATGCCATCCGAAAAGTTTACGGCTTGAACTGAGAAACCTTCTGTAATTCCTTAAATAATCGTTCTTCCTCAGAGCTCAGTTTTTTCGGTACAACAATCTTGATCTGCGCGTATAGATCTCCTTTATGAGCCAACCCCTTGCCTTTCACTCTCAGGCGTTGGCCGGAAGATATTCCCGCTGGAATTTTAAGATTCAACGTCCCGTCCAAAGTCTTGATCTTAGCGGTTTTGCCCAAGGCTGCATCCCAGGGGGGTATCGGCATTTCAATGATAATATTTGACCCTTCCAGTTTATAGCGATCATCAGGAGCAAGTCTGATTTTAAGATATAGATCACCGGCTCCGCCGGGACCCATGTTGCCCTGATTTGCAAGCCTTATTTTCATTCCATCATGCGCTCCTGCCGGGATTTTCACGTTCAAACGTTTGTTGCCATTTGGGCCCTGGAGTGCAATCTCTCTGGTAGTTCCCTTGTGGGCATCTTGCAGGGAAATGGAAATCTCACTCTCCATGTTTTGACCTCTGGATGAAGAGGCTCCATACGACCCCGAGGCCCCCATCCCCATGTCTCCTGGGGAAGCATTTCTGTAGGAAGCCTGTTGTCCCAAACCAATATCTCCGAATATTGTCTCGAAAAAGTCAGAAAATCCGCCACCACCCTGTCTCGCTCCACCTCCGAAATCAAAGGTAAAGGTTCGTCCTCCAGCGCGGCCCTGTGTTCCGAAAGGACCGCCGCCGAAAATATGCTCAAAGCCCGGTGGTGGAGTAAAATTCTGCCCTTGCTGCCAGTTACTGCCAAGGGCATCATACCGGGACCTCTTCTCCGGATCGTTCAAAACCTCATTCGCCTCGTTGATCTCTTTAAAACGTTGTTCTGCCTTGGGATCGTCCTTGCAGGTATCCGGGTGACATTGCCTGGCAAGCTTTCGATATGCCTTTTTTATTTCTGCCTGGCTCGCATCCCTGTCTACACCGAGGATTTTATAATAATCCTTGTATTCCACGCGTAATGACTCCTTATTGAAGCAATTCTAATTCATTAGGTAGTGTTGCTGTCTCGAAAAATCAATAGACAGCAACCCTGGCAAGTTTGAATTGTTAAAATCTGCCATCCAGCTGAGCCATAATCGCTGCAGGTATCTGAGCAAGATCATCGTTCAGATATCCGGTTCGTGCTAAAGCTTTCAAGGCTTCGTCACAATAGGATTGTGACACACTTTTGCTCTTTGTAAGAATATCTGCGTTCATATATGGAATGATAAATTTCTGCCGTTGAAGAGGCTTGGATATTTCGGAAATATGTTGCAATAAATCAGGCTGCTGCTGAAAAAGAAAAATAAGCGGTAATGTCGATTTCCCTTCAGCGATATCATTGAATGCATCCTTGGTGTCCCTCTTTCCGGGGGCAAAATTGATGATATCATCGACTATCTGAAACCCCATGCCGATACACCTGCCGAAGGTTATCAAGTCATCAAGTATCTTCCCGGAAAAACCGGCCACAATACCGGGAGCCTTGGCGCAAAACTCAAAAAGCGTGGCGGTCTTTAAATAGATGATGTCCAGATACACATCAATATTATTGTGGAATTGACCGGCATATTCCAGTTCTTTCAGCTCCCCTTCAGCCATCTTTTTGATAGTGGTGATCATGGTAGCGACAACATCGATATTATCCATCTGACAGGTTATTTCCAGGGCCGAAGAAGAAAGAAAATCACCTGCCAGCAAGGCTGATTTATCACCGAAAGCTTGGTTTGCGGTGGGCTTTGAGCGTCTGACAATGGTGCCGTCTACCACATCATCATGCAGAAGGCTGGCAGTATGGAGCAGTTCAACGGTATACGCAAGTGGCAGGATATCTTTTTTAGCCAGTCCGATGGATGACCCGATCAACATGATCAGCCTTGGCCTCAGGCGTTTGCCGCCCGAATCCAGAATATATTCGGCTATCTTGCTGGTTAAGGGGGTTGAACTCCGGGTTATTCGACGAAGTTCGCGCTCGAATTCTGGATCCATGTGCAGACCTATAGCAAACCACAGGCGCAATATCAATGGAAAGATCTATCAGGAGAACCCTCCTGCAATTATCAAAATAACCTTTTGAATTTAGATTATAATTTATCAGGCAGGTAAAACCGGCATTTCTTAAAATCGTTATTCATAGCAGGTTAGCTCTCATAACGGGGCTTCTTGATCCTATCAAGAATTGATGAGGTAGAATAGCCCTCTTCAAAATCAAGGGAAACTACCTGCCCGCCATCAGCCATGACAACATCGCCTCCAACGATTTCGTCGATCTTCCAGTCTCCTCCTTTTACCAGAACATGAGGTCGCAGAAGTTTAATGAGTTCAAGCGGGGTGTCCTGTTCAAAAACAGTAACAAAGTCTACACAAGACAAGGCGGAAAGTACACATGCTCTTGATTTCTGGTCATTTACCGGCCGGTCTGAACCTTTGAGTCTCCTGACAGATGCATCCGAATTAAGCCCGACCACCAAACAATCACCGCAGGCTCTGGCTTTTTTTAAATATGAGACATGCCCGGCATGCAAAATATCAAAACATCCATTGGTAAAAACAATCCGCATGCCTCGGTTTTTCATAATTGCAATCTTGCCGGCAAGATCTGTACTATCAAATATTTTTGGTATTTCCAAGAATTCGTCTGGAAGCTTCTTGCCGACGAGCCTGGCCGTGTATTCCGCCAGACAAAGATATGATGTGAGCAGATCCGGGAATAGCTCATGCAACAATACCAGATGGGCCCTGAGCGTATCCCAGTCACCGCGCTGTACCGGGCCGGTCAGGGCGGCACTGCCGAATTCTTCGATGTTTGTCAATGTCCCTCTGACTAAAGGCATGAGATGTTCTCTTCCCAAACCGGTCTCTGTCATCAATTCAGTTGCCTGGGACAAAAGTGTCACCAGGAAGTTCGAGGCGAATACCGCAGCAGTATGATAGACCACTTTGTCTTCAGGAGCGATTGTTCCAAGCCTTGACCCGATCGATGTAACAAGTTCCCGGGCAACAGTTTCAGCGTCTGCTGTACCTTCAACTGTAAAAAAACTTTGTTTCAATGCCTGCCGAGATTTCGAAATATCCATAATAGACTGTAATGGATGAAGACTCGCAATCTCTCCACCCCAATTTTCAAGCGGTGAGAGTATTTTAGCTGAGTGCAAGCCGCTCAGATGAAAAAAAACAATCCCACTGCATTGAGACTGCCATCTTTGGGCGATCTGAGCGGCAACATCCGCGATGCTACCATCCGGAACGGCCAGAATGACCACATCTGCACCCGCCGGATTTTCAGGGATGCTGGAATACATCTGTATATCCTTGCCCGGCTTGACCGACGAAACAGCCCATTGAGGAACATGCCCGGCTTGACTGAAAAGGGATAGTAGTGCATTTCCCACCTTGCCCAAACCGATAATCGCGAAATTATACCTCATTAACAAGTCCTTTTTTTTTCAAATCAGCATATTTCTCCCAGTCAATCGAAAAGTGACACGCGCGTGCTGTATCAGCCAGCAAGTTCTGATAGCCATCACTGGCAAGATATTTCTTGATTTTTTGGGATATGGGATACATCTGTTCGGACGGTTTCCAGTAAAGCAGTTCCCCGGTTACCTCGTCTTTCATGCAGCCTGTGGCCATTGCAAAGGAAACGTCTGCCAGAGGGCTGCCCTTGAAATCTCGAACCATGGCAGCAAAACGACCGCCATCTATTGGAGAAAAAAACGAATACATCCTTGAATAGATTACGGCCCCATGATAATGCTGCGGGACATCAACAATTGCATCCTTATTCCCTGATTTGGCAAAGTGGTAAAGCATATCCTGAATATTGACTAAACAGCCCAATCCCGGATATATCTGCCCTGGAAGCTGCGGTTTTTCAACACTGAATTGTGCTTTAGGATTCTGGAGGGCAAGCCATTCAATCATCAGGACCGAGATTCCTGAAGTAAAATCATTGTTTCCTATAAAATTCTGAGTGGATTTAAAAACACCCTCTTTGACAATAAGCTCGATCAGCCTGGTATCCTTGCTGGCGCTATCGAAATTGACAAACAGGCGCGAGGTAAAATCTTCCTGTCGTGAGATGTTTATGATTAAATTTTTGTACCCGCATTGATGCAGCATTGATAAAATACCGACTTTATCAATTAATTCCATGATCTGCTTTTCGCTGAACCTTCCCAGAAACAAATCGGAGGAGAATAAATTATTCTCTTGAATCCAGTGGCTACTGTCGATGGTATAGGTTATTTCCTCAAGGTATTGAGGTTTC